>JBGUMY010000354.1:0-4946 GCA_045117095.1 Bacteroidaceae bacterium
CAGGTCGGCTGGGTAGTTGCCGTTGAGGACAGCGAGAGCTGGTTCGTCGGCATAGATGAGAACGTTGCTCTCCTTCAATGGTTCGCAGAGAGTGGGAAGGTCAGCAAGACGATCGGCATGAATCAGGGTGCAGTCGAGGGCGTTGCAGACACTCACACGACGGGTCTTGGCATTGTTGATGATGCGAGCTCCTTTCTCCACATCGCCATCCTTGTCGAAGTATGCATGACACACACCTGCACCCGTCTCGATGACAGGTACGCTGGCCTCTTGACGCACAAAATCGATGAGGCGTTTGCTGCCACGTGGGATGACGAGGTCAACGAATCCATTGGCGTGGAGCAAGGCACCTGTGGCCTCATGGGTGGCAGGCAGGAGAGTGATGGCATTCTCGTTAATGCCAAACTCTTTCAGCACGTCCTTGATGAGGCTGACAATGGCTCGGTTGCTGTCATCGGCGTCTTTTCCTCCCTTGAGGATGCAGGCACTGCCAGCCTTGAGGCAAAGGGAGAAAACGTCGAAGGTGACATTGGGACGTGCTTCATAAACGATGCCAATCACACCAAAAGGTACGCTGACACGCTTGAGCTCAAGTCCGTTAGGCAGTACGGAATGCTTCAGCACTTTGCCCAGTGGAGAGGGTAGGGTGGCAACCTTACGAGTATCGCCGGCAATGCCTTCGATACGCTCTTTCGTCAATTTCAGACGGTCGTACATGGGGTTGGCCTCATCCATTCTGGCGAGGTCTTTGGCATTGGCTGCGAGGATGGTGTCAGTCTCTTCGATGGCCTTGTCAGCCACAGCAAGAAGAATATTGTTGATGGTGTCGTTGTCGAGCAAGGCAAGGTCGATGCTGGCATCCTTGGCAGCATTGAACGATTGAAAAATTGAAGAATTAGAGTCCATTAGCATAAAAATTCTGTACAGGGTGTGTTATCCCTGTCATTCATTAATTTAATCAGGATATCATCTCTCTTTCCGTTGGCAATCACTACGCTGATGCCTGCGGCTGCGGTCTGAGTAGCTACATTCGATTTGCTTTGCATGCCACCACGCCCAGCGTTAGATTTCTTGGCTTGGATGTAGTCGCTTAAATCTTTGCCAGGTTTCACAATGCTGATGAGGCGTGATTCAGGGTCGGTAGGGTCGCCTGTATAGACGCCATCGATGTTGCTCAAGATGATGAGCATCTTCGACTGCGTCATCTGAGCCATCAGACCTGAGAGTTCATCGTTATCGGTGAACATCAGTTCGGTGACTGACACGGTGTCGTTCACATTGACGATGGGCAGGACACCATTTTCGAGCATCACGCGCATGCAGTTTTCTTGATTCGTACGATGCTCTGTGTCAGAGAAGTTCTCTTTGGTAGTGAGCACCTGCCCCACTGGAATGCCATATTCACGAAATAGTTCGAAGTATCGGTTGATGAGTTTGGCTTGTCCCACGGCTGAGAAGAGTTGACGCTGATCAACAGAGTCGAGGTCGTGCTGAATGTGTTGCATCTCGCTTCTGCCACTTGCCACAGCGCCTGACGAAACAAGGATAATCTCGTGTCCCTGACTGCGCAGATAGGCAATCTGATCCACCAACGCCGACATGCGGGTCACGTCCAAAGAACCATCTGCTCTCGTCAACACATTGCTGCCAATCTTGATTGTAAGTCTCATATTCTATATTGTTGTTGTTATTATCCTCCAATGATAGCGTTCAGTTCATGTTCTTTCATGATGCTTAATGCCTTTTGTTGTACTTCCTCCGAGGGGGCTTCCATGTGGAGCGCTTCGGGGTTGTATTCAGTACCCAATCGGGTGTGTTTGCCGATGCCTACATCGTGATAGACCAGCAAGTTTACCACTTCAGGGAGGGTTGGTAACGATGCTAAAAACTCAGCCGATGCTGTCAGGTTCTCGTCATCAGCATTTACTCCAACGATGAGAGGAATGCGTATCCAGAACCGCTTGTCCATTTCACTCAGCATGCGGATGTTTGCAAGTATCTGCTCGTTCCTCACGCGAGTGTATTGCTGGTGTTTCTCGCTGTCCATCAGTTTCAGATCGACGAGGAAGAGTTCGCATCGTTCAGCAACTCGCTTCACGTTTTCAGGGGAAGCAAACAGTGTTGTATCGACCGTGCGATGGATGCCTCTCTTGCCCAACTCGTCCAGCACGTCGCAAAGGTAATCCACATGCATCAGTGGTTCACCTCCACACATCGTCACACCACCACCGCTTTGCTCCATCACTGCCCGTTCCTTCTCCACCACAGCCATCAACTCGTCCATCTTCCATTCTTTACCTGCCATCTCCAAAGCAAGGGTTGGGCATTCATTCGTGCATTTTCTGCAGGCCACACAATGTCCCAAGTCCTTGATGCCTTCGGCAGTCAACACCAGATTCTTCTGTGGGCACACTTCCACACATGTCTGGCAACCAATGCATTTCTTCTTTGTGTACATCTTCACAGGTCTCTCCTCAAATCCTTCAGGATTATGACACCACACACATCGAAGTGGACAGCCCTTCATGAAGAGCGTCGTTCGGATGCCAGGACCATCGTTGATGGCAAAGCGTTTGATGTCGAAAATAAGTGCCATTGGTGTAGCCCATGAGTGGAAAAACTTTGCAAAATTACTGCCTTTTTGTAAAATACACAAGTGGAATGGGATTTTTCTCGCTTGTTTCTTGGGTGTGAACAATCTTTTGCTTACATTTGTGCCGTTTAACCAACACAACACATGGCATGAGCAACTTTACTAACACATTTCTGATGAGTGCCCTCTTGTGCTGCATGACAGGACAGGTGAAGGCACAGCAAGTGACCCCATTCAGTGTGACCAACCAGCAGCACCAAACCATCGACGGCTTTGGTGCCAGCGATGCGTGGAGCATGTGGCGCATAGGCGAGTGGGAAGACTCCCTCCAGCACCAAGTGGCCGATTGGCTCTTCTCGTTGGAGATGACAGACCCTCTCTATCCTGATGGACATCTCCCCAAAAATTATGAGGGAGGGGAGGGGAGAGGGGGTTCCCCAAAGGGCATAGGTTTGAGCATTTGGCGATTCAATGCAGGTGCTGGTAGTGCCACACAGGGTGATTCGGCACAAATCAATCATGATACTCGCACCGAGTATTTTGAGAAGCAGACAGGACAGCGTCGCTTCTTGAAGTTGGCAAAGGAACGAGGTGTACCTACCTTCTTGGCTTTCTATAACTCTCCTCCTGTCCATCTGACACAGAACGGATTAGCGACCAATACAGGCCGTGGGGGCACTTTCAACTTGAAGGCTGATGCCTACGATGATTTTGCTGCCTACATCGCTGATATGCTTCAAGCGGCAGAGCGTGAGGATGGCATCCACTTCGACTATGTCTGTCCTGTCAATGAGCCAGATGGCCATTGGAACTGGCTGGGTCCTAAGCAAGAGGGAAGTCCTGCTACCAATCGTGAGATAGCGCATATCGCTCGTGAGATGAATCGTGAGTTTCAACAGCGTGGCATCACAACAAAGATTTTGGTCAATGAATCCAGTGACTTCCGTTGTATGTATGCCATCCATCAGACCGATTGGCAGCGAGGTTATGAAATCCAAGCCTTTTGGAATCCTGATTCCACTGATACTTATGTGGGCAATCTTCCCAGTATTGCTCGTGTGATGGCTGGGCATTCCTATTGGACGAACACGCCAATTTTGAAACCTGGTGACAGGGGATATGAACGTACTGGTTTGTATGGCTTCCGCAAACGGCTGAAAGATGAGTTCGACAAAGTAGATGTAGAATTTTGGATGACAGAACTCTGCATTATGTCCAACGACGAAGAGATTCATGGAGGTGGTGGCTTCGACTTCTCGATGGAGGAAGCCCTCTATGTAGCTCGTGTGATGCATTATGACTTGACCGTTGCCAATGCTCGTTCATGGCAGTGGTGGCGAGCGGCTGGTGGCAACTACAAGGACGGACTCATCCGCATGTATGTAAAAGGGGAACGCTCTGGCGGTCGTGGTCAAGGTCGTGGAATGGTTCAAACCAATATGGTTCGTGACTCCAAGTTGATGTGGACAATGGGCAACTTCTCTCGCTTTGTCCGTCCTGGAGCTGTCCGTCTCAGCATGGAGGGCGATATGGAAATAGATGGTCTTATGCTTTCTGCCTATAAAAACACTGATGGTGCTTTGGCTATCGTTGCTATCAACTATAGCAAAGAAGACCGTCCTATCAGTATCAATCTCTCACCTCTTAATTTTAAACCCTCAACTGCTACCGCTTATCGTACCTCCGATGTCGAAGGTGAAAGCCTGAAGAATGTGGGTAAGGTGGACTTGAAGAAAACGACTTTGCCAGCCCGTTCCGTCACGACTTTCTATCTGACGTCAAAATAATCATAAATCCTTATGACGTCACTTCTTGTTCTTCACGGGGCGGATGGAACAGCCAGTATTTCGATTGGTGTTATTCCATGCGATAAAGTCTTCGTCGAACATGATAGCGTACGCATAACATGGGAAGTCTGAGCAGAGGGTAGAGGTCCAATACAGTCCCGTGTCACTCTTGGAGTGTCCAGACCATCCTGCGGCAGGCAAATATATGGAGTTCCCGTTGGGGCCTATGATCTTATAGCCTCCATTCGTCCATGTCCATTTGCATGTATTGATCAATTCCGCAAATTCTTTCTCTGTCGGTATATGCCACGATGCGTCCCAAAAGGGTGTTTTGTGATTTTGGGCATAGGCCGTAGCGGCATCATCAATGGGTTCCAGTTGTGTCTTCCCATCTTTGGTGCCAAAGGCGTTGTCTGTACAGTATTTTGTCAAAGATTTTTGATTTGAGCCATGCTCGTATTTTCTCCAAGTGAAACGATGCTGTTGTTCGATAGGTCGATCCATATCTTCATCTGAAGAGATGATGCTACCCCAACTGTAATAGACACCAACATCGCCTGGTTTAT
>JBGUMY010000355.1:0-7583 GCA_045117095.1 Bacteroidaceae bacterium
CCAGCTGGTTATCTCCATTGTAGTACTCAGCAGGATCTCCATCTGCCAACTTGGCACGTTGCTTCAAAGAAGTGAAGTCGATGCTGATCACAGTTCCAGACTCTGGAACGACGAGTGGAATGATATTAAAGCCTGTGCTCTGAGGACAAGAAGAGTATGCTACCTGATACTTCGAGTCGCCCAATGCGATACAAGCATAACGATAAGGTACTGAGTTGATTTGCTTGATACCCTCTTCACGACATCCATCCACATCAATATCAACGGTTGCCATCTTCATGGCATATTCAAAATACAATTTGTAGAGATCTTCAACAGAAAGTCCCCTCATGTTCATCAGCACCTCATTAGGATCGGAGGCTTTACTCATCTGGTGGCGCCAAAGCTTTCCGATAAAGGAACGGTCATTGAATTTTTCCACCAAATAATAATGCCACCAGTAGCTCTGATAGCGCATCCATTCGTGGGTCATAGCATAGTTGGCGTAACGGGGGAAATAAGGTGCTCCATAAACAGTCCAGCTCTCACCCCACTTCAAATCGGGATAGGCTTGTGCAGCCTGCCATTGCGCTGTTTGTTCCCACCAACCAGAGCCTTTTCCTATGGCATCATGGAAACCAGCATGCCCGCCCAAGTCGCTGTAACCCATATACTGGAAAGAGTGTCCTATCTCATGGGCAATGGTGTGGCCTACAGGCTTGCATGTAGCGGGGTTGATCCACAATGCGGGACAATTGAAATCATAACCACTTCCGTAGGCCATCCATTCGGTGGTGTGGTTGAGGAGAATCATGCTCTTATATTTAGCAAGTTTCGACCCTTCTCCACCAAAACCAAGCTTTGTCACATTCAACTCGTAAAACCACTCTGCCTTCTGCAAGAGGTCATCGATATCAACATAATAGAAATCATTGGAAGACAGTTCATTGGGAGCTTTATTCCCATAGTTCTTATCCCAATAGACGATGAAATTCTCGCTTTCCTTAGAGCGCGATTTCGACCATGTGTACTGATTGTTAGGATCTGATTCCCGATAAAGTTCTGTGCCCTTCCATTCGTTGGGAATGTAGAGCTGTTTTTGTGCATGGGCAGCAACTGCCGCCAATGCTACCGTCAAAGCAAGTAAGATTTTCTTCATTTTGCTAATTTCTATTTGGTGAAGAAGAGGCGGACATGGTGTGCCCGCCTCCTCCTTATACATTTTTATCTGTAAAACCTATTTCACGTACATCTTCTTTCCGTTGTGGAGATAAGTGCCCTTTGCAGTAGGCTGAGCCACCTTCACCCCAGAGAGCGTGTACCAAGCGCCATCAGCTTTTGCAGTCTTCACATCGCTGATACCAACCACTTTAGAGCCTTGAGCACCCAGTTGGAGTGTGTAGAGTACGCGCTTATTGTCATAATCAAATGCGTAACGGAGCGTAATCTTGTCGTCAGCACCGAGTGACACATCATCAAGTGTCAATGTCACCACATATTCTTCAGACACAGCGGCTTCCACACCAACCTCCAAGTCTTCATAACCGTCAGCATTGAAGTACTGAGAACTCTCACCTGGATTCAGGTTCACCCATACACCTACACTCTGAGCATACGACATCTGTACCTCGCCGAACTGAGCCTCAGTGATGCCGAGAGCAGCAGCAATTTTAGCCTTGTCAATGGTCACATCGTAGAACTCACTGCTACCAATCTTCTCAATCTTGTCCTCAGCAATAGCCTCAGTGGTCGTAACAACGTCCACAACCTCTGCCTGTGGTACAATCTCATCCACATACACCACACTCAGCTCATACTTGATGGCCTTGTTGTTGCCGCTGTTCACCCAATAGAAAGTAGATACGAAGAAGTCACCCACTTGGCGTTGATTTGGAATTTGATCAAAACCAAGAACACCTGCGTTCAATTGCCACTCAATACCGTATGCGTTGGTACCCCAGTTGCTTGAGAAAGAAGTGTTCACATATTCCGTACCCAACTTTTCAATTGGCATGCCCATCCAGAAGCCTCCATTGAAACCTGCGTTTGGCGTATAACCCGTAGAAGTTGTCAGTTCTGGGTATACATCTGCATTAGCTGGAGCTTTCAAACCATAGAATTCATAGGAACCTTCTCCGATAAGTTCTTTAATCTTGTCAATACCAAGGTCATACTGCATTTGCTGTTGCACTTCCGCACTCTCACCAGCATAGTAGTTGCCACTTGGGACAATCTGCATGATGATAGGCAATGTAGCCACGATGTCGAACTCATCATCAGGGTTCACACCTGGGTCAACAACCTCAATCTCCGTACCGTAAGGCTGAATGGTGTACTCCAGCTTCACTTCATAGTACTTATCAGAATACTTATAAAGAATAGAGGTGTTGATCACAACATTACTCGTAATGGAATCCTCGCCTGTTGCATAAATACCCGCACGCTGACCTACCTTAAACTTTCCGTCAGCCAATGCTACTGGCTGTACAAAGATTGGAGCCATGTTAGCCCACGTGTAACCTGCAGACGTACCAGCATAGCCGTCTGCACCCGTGTAACCATCATTTGTTTCTTGATAAGAAACAGCCACACCTTCAGCACACCAGCGGTAGTGCGTGGCAAAAGCGTCTGCCTCACAACCCAATTTAGCTGTAATGTCAGCTATATCAACTGTGAAATTCTTGGTCTCATAGTCTCTTCTGGCCACCTCAATAACTTTAACAGTGCTTTCGCCAGCCTTAGTGCATTGGTCGAATGGGATATCCTCACCAGGATCTACTGTTGAGCCCGTCATCTCCACCTGAGCTATAATGCGGACAGCCTTCTTGCCTACGATTATGTACAGAAAACCTGAATCCGTATCATCAACCTTCAATCCGTCAGGATACTGGCCGGTTGTGAAACTGAACTCTCCATCAGCTAACTTCACATTCTGTATATAGAAAGTACAACCTCCACCAAAACCATGTAACATATTAACAGGCAATACTGTCTCCGTAGCAGTCGCTTCATCCCACAAGGTGTGACGTCCGAACCAACCATCAGTAGGTACTCGAGACGGCTGCAATTCGTCCACCAGAATGGTTTCATCATTCTCTGTAGAAACAACCTGACCATAAATACCTGCATCTCTTTCGTCTATAAAGCCGTCAAGGTCAGCAGGATTGGCAACACCCAATGCCTCATATATACCATCAAGTGTAGCAGTTACCGTTTTGCCCTCATAATATTCACCTACATTAAAAGGAAGCGTCACAGCATAATCCTTCACAAATGTCAACTCAGAAAGTTTCGTGGTCTCAACCTTAATAGTGGCTTCTGTAGCAGCCGCAATATTCTGCGTCACAGCGAAGCTCACTTCCTTTCCTCCATTCACAAGATAGACGGTTGTCTTTAGGGAAGAAGGCTCATATTTTTTCGTGAAAGTCTGTGGCATCTGACCCACATAAATGTTCACGCGATCAGCGCCAGAGTCATTGCCTTCGCTGTCAGCATCTTCAAACTCGACACCAACGAACCAAGAGGCACCGCTGTACTCATGAGGCAGACCCTCATCGTCCATCCAGAACTCATTGGCATTACCAGTGTATTGGTTCGATTTGCCATCAGCAGTCTTGATATAAAAAGGACCATCGATTCCCTCTTCCGTTTTCGTGGACGAGTTAATGAGTTCCTTCAACGCAGCAGCATCAGCCAGACCAAGAGCTGTTGCAATGTCAGTAGCAGCAAACGATTGCTGACCAGCCACCCAATCATTTGTTGGATCAGCTGCAATTGTTGCCTCATACTGTGCCTTTACGGTCATGCTCACCATCATCAGCATGAGTACCAAAAGAGAATAGTAGAATTTTCTCATAAGTTTAGTAAGAATAGATAAATAGTTAATGAATATGGTTAATATGATAAATATTCAGGTTTGGCGTCGAACACTTAAGTTTCGATGGCAAAGTTCACGTTTTCTTTTCACTCCTCCAAACTTTTTACCAACGATTTGATGTCAATGGAGGATTTTCTCTTCTTTTTAGACGATATTTGTATCAGAAAGAAAGAAATATAAAGAAAACTTTGTGGAATACAAAAGAAAGTAGTATCTTTGCATCGATTTGAAATTAGATGTTTTTTTCGTCATTGTCATATTCTTACAAATGATTAAAGTAAGTTTTTCATTAATATAGCTAATCTAACAAATTCCGGAACGGCACTGCGTGAGCAGCGTCGTTTTTATTTTGAAGAAACAACTTGCCACTCATGGAAAAAGAAGTGCCCCACACCATTGCATTGGCGTGGGGCTTTTCGATTTTTATTGTATCACACACTTTTCTGTGGTGCTTACATGTGCCTATTTAATGATATCCTTAAATTCTACACAAGGTTTGAAATATGGAATCTTGTGTGCGGGCACGATGACAGACTTGTTTTCTGTGATCAAGCGACCCATCTTAGCTGCACGGGTCTTCGTGGTAAAAGTACCGAAGCCACGAAGGAAGATGTCCTCACCTTCAGCCATTCTATCCTTGATAGTTACCATGAAAGCCTCCACCACTTTGAGGGCTTTGTCTCTCTCTACACCAGTCTGTTTGCTGATTTCAGCAACGATTTCTGCTTTAGTCATAATTGATATCCTTTTTAGTATTGTATATTATTAATAATGTGTCTTTGTGTTTAGAGGCCTCTTATCACCTCTTTCACGCCCAAAACGAATGCAAAGGTAAGACAAATTATCTCAATTACAAAAACTTATGGAAGAAAATTAGCCTTAAATGCTATTTTTTAGAAATTTTTCGCCCTTTATGGATGTATATGCCCTTCTCTGGATGCTTCACAGGCTGTCCGTTGAGTGTATAATAGCGGTTGTCCTGAGAGGAAACTGCTGAGAGTGAGACGGATTGTACATCTTTGATGTCCACTACCACACGTCCGTTCTTGCCCACAGGCTGAAGCGTCATGCAGTCGATGTTAGGCATCCAGGCGGATGCAGACTTGCCATAGAGACGGATGATGTTCTCACCTGGCTCCAAGGTAATGGTCAGCGACTTCGAACCAACCGTATTCCAATTGCCTGAATTGCACGAGAGGGTCTTTACATCTTCTCCATTCACATTGACCGTAATATTGCGTGATTCGCCAGAGATATACTTGATGGTCATCATGTAGTCACCACCCTGGTCGCTATATACATTACGCCACTGCAGGTCGTTCTGTGGGTCACTACCCAGCCAAGTGGCTATGGCCTTACCAGAACAAGCATTATTTTCCTCATATACGCCTGACTTGTACCACTGGTTGTTGAATATCTCCTGATATTTGCCCAGATAAGCTGTTTCAGCCTCGTAGAGATTACGTTCCAAACGACGTTCGGCTTCCAGGCGATAGATACGTGTTCCATGTGCTGGTACTGTCACATCGAGTTGTCCAGTGGTGATGTCCTCCAGAGCTTTCTGCTCATAGCAGTCATGCACTTTCACTGTACCATCCAGATCTAACTCTGACATTTTCACACTCATATCCACCGCTACATCTGATGGATTGTAGAGTGCTACAGCACGCGTGGTATCATAGAGTCTTCCCAGATCCTTCACCAACACGTAGGTGTCACCTTTGTGCTGCACCACATAAGCCTGCAGACAAAGCACATCCTGATTGAGAGCGATGAGATCTGTATTCTTCAACAAGGAGAGAGTCGTGCCTGAAAGGTTTGACATATCGCAACCGATGAGCAGAGGACTTGCCATAATGCACCACATGCCAAAGTGTGTTCGGTCTTCCTCTTTTGAGAGCCCACGTCCCACCTCCAACATATCCATATCGTTGTAGTGACCTCCATAGCAATAAGCAGAGAGATAAAGGTTCTGCTTCAAGATGTCCTTCACTGAACCCCATGAGGCATTGATGTCACCAGTCGTGCGCCACGAAGCAGCCACACCCTGTACCCAGTTGCCTGGATAATCCCAACGGCAGACATTCATCCTCACATCCGTTCTGCCTGTATTAGCAATCGCCTGAGCAATCTCCGTGTAACGCTGCTCAGCATCCAAGTCCAAACCTTCGCTGTTGTGGTAGGAAACACCTCCACAGAAGTCCACCTTGATGAAGTCAAAACCCAGTTCCTTGAAGAAAAAGTCGCAATCCTGTTGATCGTGTCCATACAGCCCTACCCCTTCGGCTATTTTGTCACCTCCATGATAGTTTCCACAGGTATTCTTGCCACCATCCGAATAGATGCCCGCTTTCATACCAAGCCGATGGATGTAATTCACTACAGGAGCTAATCCATTGGGGAAACGCGTAGGATGGATCAACAATTGACCTGTGGTCTTATCTCGACCACCAAAGTAGCCATCATCGATATTGATATGGTCATAACCCACACGCAGCAGACCTTTCGACCGCATCGCTGAAGCCTGGTTCTTGATTACCTGCTCGTTGATGTTCAGCGCAAATGTGTTCCAAGAACTCCAACCCATTGTAGGAGTCTCTTGCGCCCTACCCTGCCCAACAGCCAGAAGTCCAAGCGCACATAATATCAAAGCCTTTCTCATATTCATTTATCTATATTGGGGGATTACATCACTACCACCTTCTTTCCGTTACGCACATATACACCCTTCGATGTTGGTGTGCTCACAGGAACACCAGCCATCGAGTAGTAGGTATTATCGTTTTTGAGATGAGAAGTGGGTGCATCAATGGCAGTCACATCAGCATTGGCTTGAATGCCCACCTCTGCAGCCGAACTCCAAGCCTTGCCGTTCACTTCTGACTTCGCCACCAGCTTCAGGTAACGACCCGCAGTTGCTTTCTGGAGTTTCACCACCTGCAGAGCCGTCGTGTTCTTCAGTTCACCACTTGCCACAGCCTTGCCCCAAGTCTTACCATCCAAACTCAGATACACCTCAAACGCCTTCACTCTTCCGTTTTCCGAACCATCCTGACGAGCCAGATAGGTGAATGCCGTCACCTCGTAAATCTTCACCATATCAATTACCAAGGTATGAGGACAAGTAGGTTCACTCCCCCAATACTCTGTATGCCAGAAGGTGGAGTTGTTGTTATCAAAAGCTTTGGCTGCCTCGTTGCCACTATGGTCGCTATCTACGCTCACCAGTTTCCAAGTGCTCTTGTTGATAAAGAGGTCGAAGTCAAACGTCATCACAGGACTGTCGAGCAAGCCCTCCTTACGGCAATAGGCCTTGATATTGCAAGCATTATTATTCAGGATGGATGTTGAGTACTTTTGTTCCTGACCGCCATCGATGGTATAATAAATGGTAGCACCCTTGGTGGCAGTCGTCATCGTGATGCGTCCATTGGTGCCTCGCTCACAATTAACGGGTTGACACACAGGCATCTCTACCCTCGCCTTCTGAGCTGCTTCCGATGGTGACTTCAGCGGAATGATGAAGAAGCGGAAGTCAGTATTCGCAGCCTTCAGTTCGTATTTGTCGCGCACATCAGGACCACAACTTGCATTACCCAATCCACGAGTGACAGCATCAAGTGACACTACTGCAGTGTTGCAGGTCTTGAACTGATAGGTGTGCTTGCTGCGGTTGTTGCGGTCAGTATAGTTGTCCTCTGGACGGAAGTGTACAGCAGAAGCCGCC
>JBGUMY010000356.1:0-5065 GCA_045117095.1 Bacteroidaceae bacterium
TTCCTCTCCTGCCACAGCATCAGCAGCCTCCACTCTTTTCACCTGAGGCATCGTGTTCTGCCTTGGATTGTTCCACGACCGATATCCAATGTAAATCTCGTCCATCATGTGGTTCCACTTTCCACCTGCAATCTTGTGGTTGTACTCATCACAAAGTTCAGCCGCACGACGGAAGCACACGTCCACTTTATCCGCCCATTCATTGGCACGTAAGTCATTCCGCTGGGCATAGTAGCCGTTCATCGCCACCGCATAATACATATTATACAGATTGCAGAACACACGCACAGGATGATAGACCAGTTCGTTGTAGGCCTGCCGATTGGGCACAGGCATCAGCTCACGCAAGATGGTGGCCTCACGCTCCAACTGGTCATATTGATCCACATACTGCTTCCACTCCCCACTCATGAGGTCGAACGTGCGTGCGTCCAACTGTTCGGGTGTGCGGCGATGGGCGTACTTACATTGCAGATTCAGGATGCGGGCAGCCTCCTTGGCGCACTTCTCACCAAACTGCTGACGGCAGAAGTTCTCCGTGTAGTCCATCAGGTTGGACGGATTGAATTGTGAGGGATTCCATGCCATCTTGAACCAGAAGTCGATGGGAAACTCCATGGGCTTCAGGTCACCCACGTTGAGAATCCAAAGCTTGTCCACGCCATAGGTGTAGGTTAGCTGCAACTGCTCCCACATGCGCTGCACCTGGCTGATGTTCTGGAACTTCGAGTTGCGGGGAGCACCCACATAATCCACATGATAATACATTCCATAACCGCCTGGATGACGCTTGGAGAAGGCTCCTGTGCCCTTGTTCCATTCCTGTTCGGGCAACACACGCACATTGCCCCAGTTGTCGTCACAGAGCAAGAGAATCACATCGTCGGGCACGTTCATACCCTTCTCATAATACTCCTGCACCTCCTTATAGAGTGCCCACATCTGCGGGGTTTCCTTGGCGGGTTTTCCAGTGGCCTCTTCGATGAGCTTGCGCTGATTGGTGACAATACGCTCCAAGAGTGCCACATCGGCATGATCGCCCATCGCCTCATCGCCATCGCCACGCATACCAATGGTCACTACATCGTCCGTATGTTTCATGCGCTCCACACCACCTTTCCAGAACTTGTCCAGCGTCTCCTGATTCGTGTCATAATTCCATGCACCATATTCCCTGCGGTGACTAGTCCATTCCTTGTGGGCACGTGCTAACGGCTCATGGTGAGAAGTGCCCATGCAGACACCCATATCGTCCGCTGTCTGCATGTTCAGGGGGTCATCGGCATAGAAAGCGGCATCCCACATGGCAGGCCACATATAGTTTCCCTTCAGACGGAGCACCAGTTCGAACACACGGGCATAGAACTCATGGTTATAACCACCATAGTTCTCCTTCACCCAGCCCGTCAGACAGGGAGCCTCATCGTTCAAGAATATACCACGATAGCGCACAGCCGGCTCACCATCCGTATAGACACCTTTCTTAATATAGAGTTGCTCATGCTTCTCCACAGGCACATCTGCCCAGTCATACCAAGGACTCACCCCTATCTGCTGACTCAGTTCGTAAATGCCGTAGATGGTGCCACGCTTGTCGCTGCCCGCAATGACCAGCTGTCCCTTCACCGTCGTGATGATGAACTTCTCCGTCTTGCCCTTCAGTTCCTTGACGTCGATAAGCTTCTGCTTGGCCATCTTGTCAATGGGGGCACTCTTCCCTAACGTACCAATTGTGATGGGGAAGTCCTGTCTGCCCGTCACCTTCTCCAGGTCCTTCTTCAGGTTGGCGATGGCGAGGTGTACCCCCTTCCAGTCCTGTTGGTCATATACGATATCACCCTTCTGGGCAGTCAGACACCAGGCGTCACCCTGAGCCTGAAACGTCACAAACTGTTCTGCTGCCCATGTCGAGAGGGTTACGCAGATGCTGCAAATAACAGACAAAAATATTCTTCTCATTTTGTATAGGTTTTGATTTTGGCGGCAAAATTAGCGATTTTATGTCGGACACACCATGTCCCTGCGTTACATATATTTGCATGGTGGTTACTGACCATGCCCCTTTGGAGCGGATAAGGGAATTATTGAAGGAGAAGAATATGACTACAAACAATCAAGTCGTTGGGTGTTGTTCCTTCTAACTTTATGTTGTGTCTATTATTTAGTCCGTGAAAGGTCAAAATGGAATGGCTTGTCGAAATGACGACGCGAATAGTAGGTGACAGAGGGATGCGTCAGATCCATCACCATCGTCCAAGCCGTTCCGAGGAATCCCTCGCACGGAGATTGCGACACGGCCGCGATGGCTTCGGTCAGTTGTTTTTCACTCATCACACCGTGCGTCTGGTCGAAGCGCTGGCAAAGTCTGTCATAACGGTCATCACCTTCTGTAAGTCCTACATTCAGCTTCTGCTCGCACAAATAGTGATTGGCTACAGCAGGCGATTCTACCACCACCATATCGTTGTCAACATACTCCACAACTACGCTTCGACCCGATGCATCCGCCATTGCGTAATGATGAGCCGAGCCGATATCTGAGTGCATATCAATTCCTTCAAGCAGCTTGAGTGCCTCGTCCACATTGGCTGCATTCTTCAGCATATAGGAGATGGCTGCTGTCGTGGTCAGATCAGGTTTGCTGGTACGCTGGTGAGTCTCTATCGTATCGCCAGCCATCAGGTCGGCAATGGCCAATCCTTTCTCGTTGACACCGTCAAGTGCGACAAACAGCCCCGTCAGGCACAAATATTGGTTCTTGAATCCCTCCGGTTTGAAGTCCTCGCCGAATCCATAGAACTCTACGTTGAAGGTGGTTATTGTTTCGTACCCCTTATCAGGAATGCAATGCATGATTACGCCAATAGCCGAGGTGAAGTCGAAGTTGCGACCCATCAACACGTCGCCATCAGGTGTACCCACCGTGAGTGCCGAGCATCCATAGGACTCTTTTGAAGTATTCACATCGGTCTTGTAGTGACCTTTCGAGAGGAATTCTATGATATAGCCTACTATATCGTCTGCTTTCTCACATCCACCCTTTGCCATCAGTCCATCGAACCCGTCATCGCCACGATACTCCATGTAGTAGAGTCCGTCATCGAGTTTTTCTGCTGACATTGCTCCCTTAACCAGTGGACCAAATTCCATCCATACTAACACACCTGTGACTATCACCAGTCCCAGCACGCTCCACAGCGCAATCTTTAATCCTTTTTTCATCGTCTATTATTTTTTAGTTGAGCCCACCTTAGAAAGTGCCCTCAGTTATTAAACAGATATATTCTCACGCTCGCCAACCTATAGGGCGGATTTCACCATCCATATATGTGGGATTTTATTTGAAGTTACTTCAACTATTATCCATCATATAGCTTGGCATTTGCAAAGGTACACAAAAATATTGACGCAAGTATATTTGTACCATTTTTTAACCCTGTTTAACTCCTAACTCGAATGCCTCCTTCAAGGTATCGGTGTTTTTGATGTCACCTTTATCCTTGACGCCACGAACCAACACGCGACCGGCATCCTCCAACTTGAAGAAGTTCAAGCAGAGCTGGTATTGCACGAGGATGCTGTCGAAGAGTTCGGGAAGTGTGGCAGCACCTACAAGCAGGAGTGCCATCTTCTTGATGGGGAACGTATCCCTGATAGGATTATGGCTGCGGTCGATGACGGCCTTCAGCTGTGCACTCAGTCCGTAGAAATACACAGGCGAGGCAATTACCAGCATATCGGCATAAGCCATCTTCTCATAGATAATCGTCATATCGTCCTTCTGCACACAAATGTTGTCTTTGCTCATAAAGCAAGCATTACAACCCATGCAGGGATTGACCTTATAATCGTGTACAGACACGACTTCTACATGGTGTTTCTGCGAGGCTCCTTTGGCGAATGCCTCCACCAGCAGATCCGTATTGCCACCCTTCCGAGGACTTCCTGAGAGAATCAGTATATTCATAATCCTTTTGCTTAATGTCCTCTATGTTTCTCTTTCTTCTTGGCCTGGCGCAGGTCGAACTGACGTTGTTTTTCGGCTTCACGTTCTGCTTTTGAACGTTGTTTCCGTTCCATCTTGTTCTGCTCCTGTTGAAGTTTCAGGGCCTGCTGCGATTTGGTGCCTATGCCCTGCGACTGCATCTGTTTCTTGGCTTCGCGAAGTTGTCGCTTGGGGTTCTTCCTAATCTCAGTGATTTGAGCCACATCTACAGCCTGACTGAACTGGAGGAGATGCCAGTTCTTATCAATGAACTCCATCACCTCCTTGTCCGTCGGCTCGGCACCAAAAGTCACCTTGCAAACGTGCAACCCCTCATGGTCAGTTTGCTCAAACAAACCAATCCAGAAAGGATCCTCAAACAATACCGTCAGTGTGCCAGTATTCATGAACTATTCCGTAAACGAACCAATCTCTATCAGATTTCCATCGGGATCGGCCACATAGCTGGTGCGCTGTCCCCAAGGCTCTGTGGTGGGAGGAAAAACGGAGATGGCACCATTCGCGAGCGCATGCTGGTATTCCTTGTCGACATCAGCATATGTGGGCACATCGAATGCCAATTCCCTCGTACCATTGAATCCCTTGGGATATTGAAATTTCCGAGAGACCATCTGCTCGAAAGCGTCACGCGGGAAGAGGATGACACGCATGCCGCCCAGCATCATCTCCACGTTAGGCTGGATGCCGTCCCAATCGGTGGTAAAGCCGAAGGTCTTCGTGTAGAAATCTACTGTCGCTTTGTTGTCGCGGGTGAAAATCCCCACGGTGTTGAATTTGAATCTTTCTTTCATTGTCTTTTCTCCTCGCATCTAAGTTTTGATGATTATTCTATGGGTATCATCACGCCGCACTGGTAATCGGGGGATTCGATGTCGGTGCCGTTGTACCATTCCATCGTCATGGCGTTCATGGGACAGCGGAACTCAGGGTGCTGGGGCAGCCACTCCTTATAGAACTTCTGGAACTGCTGCTGGAAGGCTTTCATGCCGCCCTCGAAATGAACTTTCAGCCACTTGCCGCTGAAAATGGGAAAGAGTTGCATACCCTCAGGTACGCTGC
>JBGUMY010000357.1:0-12226 GCA_045117095.1 Bacteroidaceae bacterium
GCCACCATACCTTCACGAATGCCATACATGAGCACCATGTAGAACATCAGCACGATGAAGGCAACAATACAAGAGATAAAACCAGCCTTGATGGACTGTGCACCGAGGGTAGGACCAACGATGTCCTCCTGAATGATGGAAGCAGGAGCAGGCATCTTACCTGACTGAAGCACGTTGGCCAAGTCCTTGGTTTCTGTAGTGGTGAAACTACCAGAAATTTGAGTGTTTCCACCATCAATCTTGTTCATCACATTAGGTGCGCTGTACACAAGGTTATCGAGCACGACAGCCACACAATGGTTTACATTAGCCTCAGTGAGAGCAGCCCACTTACGAGCACCTTCCGTGTTCATTTTCATGGTCACGACAGGATTGCCGAACTGGTCAAACTCATCCTTTGCCTCAGTCACCACTTCACCCTCGAGAGGGGCACGGCCATTGAGACCCGTGGTGCGAATAGCATAGAGTTCGAAAATCTTGCCAGCTTTATCGTATGACTTCACACCCCACTTGAGAGAAAGGTCAGCTGGGAAAATCTGCTTGGCCAAATCAGAATTGAGAAGGGCATTGATTTCGGCAGTGTCAAGAGCCTGAGCAAAACCCACCATACAACCACGCTGAGCGCCTGTAGGCATCAACATGGCGAAGAGAGGATTCTCCTTCTTGGCCTCTTCAGTAGCCTTGGAAGACTTGGCAGCAATCTGCTCCTCTGTCGCATTCACTTGAGCAAGAACGCTAGAACCGCTCTTGGCAGAGTCGGCCTTCTCAGCCACCTGCTCTGCCGTCACATCTGCTGCAACCGTATCTGCTGCCACAGAATCAGCGGCTTCGCTCACTGTGCCCCCATTGCGAAGAGCAGCATTGAGTTGTGAGAGGTATGGAGCCACCTGAGGAGCATCGTAAGTCTCCCAAAATTCGAGGTTCGCACTACCCTGCAACAACTTACGTACACGCTCGGGCTCCTTAATACCAGGCAATTCGACCATGATGCGTCCGCTCTGACCTTCAATCTTTTGGATATTGGGCTGAACGACACCAAAGCGGTCGATACGAGTACGGAGTACGAGGAATGCATTGTCCACTGCCTCGTCCACACTCTGGCGAAGCACCTTTTCCACATCAGCGTCGCTGCTGTTGGTGTTCACCTTACCCTTGAGCTGCTGGGTAGCGAAGATGGTCGCCAAGGGCTTACCAGGAGCATTCTTTTTATAAGCCTTGACAAAAAGTGTGATGAAATCGCTCTGACTCTCCTGCGCTTCCTTAGCTGCTTCGTCAACAGACTTCAAGAAAGCTTCGTCAGTTTTGTGGTCTGCCAACGCCTTGACTACTTCAGGCACGCTTACCTCAAGGATGACATTCATACCACCCTTCAAGTCAAGACCAAGACCGATTGCAGTCTCACGGCAGTCCTTCAGTGTGTAGCTGCCCAAGTAGAATGGAGTCGAGTTCAACGAATCCAAATACAACTCTGCTTCCTGCTCATCCATTTCAGCTGCTTTGTCCTCCACATACTTGGTGGCGACAGAGAAGGAAAGGTAGAAGAGGCAGATGAGGGTCAACGCCACTGCTAAAAACTTTACAAATCCTTTGTTTTGCATTTTTGTTGATGAATTAAAAAATTTATTGTTTATTTTGTTAGTTTTTACTCACAAAAACCATCCTAACCCCCTTCTGTACACATATATTATATATAGTATGAAGAGATTAGGACAATTCAAGGTGCAAAGTTATGTATTTTTTTACAAATAGGAATAAAATTCTATCGAAAATATTCATTAGAGTGACATTAAAAAGTGATTTCCCCTCCATAAACGCTCTTCTGATACTTTCAAAACGCTGTTTTACAGATGCCTACTCATCCTTTAATTTCAAAAAACAAAAAATCGGATAATGGTCACTCGCTTTAATGGACTTATCGACCTTGGCACCATACGCAGTGAAATCTGGACTTATCAAAATGTTGTCGATACGGAAATACATACCACTCTGATTGTAACTTGTCCCAGAACCATTTCCACTTTGAGTATACGCATCGTTCAGGTATTGGGTCAGCCGATGATGGGTGTATGAAATGGGCGAGGAGTTGAAATCACCACACACAATCATCCGCCTATGCTTGTTCCCATCGATGAACTTAGCTACAGAATCCGTATGGATACCACGAATAGAGTCATGCATGGATAGTTTCTCCGTCAGACTTTTATACTTTGTTTCAGAATCGTTCTCTTCTGGATGCTTATAGTTTCTTATAATAGAACGGTAGTCTTCCTTCTCCTCAGGACTCAACCTATAGGACTCCAAATGGTTGTTGATGACGATGATGGTGTCAGTCTTTATCGCCACCTCATGAACGATGGAGCAATTATTAATAGACCCATATTCAATCTTTTGGCTGGAGAGGATAGGGTATTTGGATAAAATGGCGACGAAGCTATCAGGCTCCTTCTCGATGCTGCAATAAGGATAGACATCCTCCAACACAGCAAAGACCTCATTCACCTTAGAATGGGTCGCTTCTTGCAGACAGACGATGTCAGCCTCGCTCTCCCTCAAGTATTGCACAATCGGATTCTCCTCCCACGAACCATTCTTATGGTCACCAAAATGCATCACATTGTAGGAAAGAACCTTGATGCAACCTTCTGGTGGATTGACAGGCACATTCAGTGGATAATAGGTACGGATGTTTGGGGCGCATAGCAACAAACCCACCACAGGAACAATTATGCACTTCCACTTGAATATCAGCCAAAAGAGGACAAAAAAGAGGTTGATGACGAGAAAAATGGGGAACATCAACCCGAAGTATGACAGGCGAGGGTGTAATTGAGGAGGAAGTGTTGATGTATAGACACAAAAAATCATTGCCACCACAAAAAGCAGATTGATGGCAATGAATATGAACATGGGAATCTTCTTCAACAATTTCATTCCTCTCCCCTCATTTTTTTGCTGGCATTGAAGAGCGTGGCCTTTTCGCTGTCAGACAGGTTCTGATATCCATTTTTACGGATTTTGTCAAGAATTCTGTCTATCTCCTCATTGTCCTGGTTTTTCTTACGATTGTACTCGTGGTCATCATAGTTGGTCTCACGCACATTGGTCACTCGCATCTTGGGTGTACGCTTGCCACTGAACCCTTGCTTCAGTTTCTCCCAAAAGCCCTTTTCCTTGTCGTAATGAGAGGTATCATAAGAAGAAGATGTGGATTTCCAATAATTTCCGTTACCATTCTGTTGACGATTCTTCTCCTGCATTCGCCATACGAACAGTATGATAGCACCCACCAAGATACCGCCCAAATGAGCAAAGTGTGCCACTCCATCGATAGACGTGATGCCCATATACATTTCCACTAAGGTATAAAATCCAACCAAATACTTCAACTTGATGGGGAAAGGGATGGGAATGATGAACAATCTAGCGTTTGGGAAAAAGAAAGCCGCTGCTGCCATGACGCCATAAATTGCACCTGAGGCACCCACCAACTGAGAGGGAGGAATGATGCCCAAGAAAGTGCAGAACTGATTGACCAACGCACTTCCAATACCACATGTCAGGTAGTAGAACCAGAATCGACGAGTACCTACCTGCTGCTCCACAGCATTGCCAAAAATCATCAGCGACCACATGTTAAAGAACAAATGCCACCATCCACCATGCATGAACATATAAGTAAGGTATTGATAGATGGCAAAGCCGCTATACCCAATAGGATGCAATGCATTAAAATTGAGGAACCAGTCTGAGTGTCCGTCCAAAGCGAAGAGAGGGGTGACCCAATAGGTCAATATGTAGAACACTACATTTATAATCAATATCACCTTAACGGCAGGAGTCATTCTCATACAATCGCAAACATTTTATATTATAGATGTCTCACTTTTAAATTCGGCTGCAAAATTACGGTTTTTCCCCCTATTTTAGGGCAAAAATGCAGGAAATAGAAGTTTTTTTTGGTTTTTTCAACATTTTTTTACCTTTTTTGTTTGTTTACGAAAAATATATCCCCTATATTTGCAACAAAGTTGTGGAAGGGCAGCACAAAGAAAGCCCGTCATACGGGAAAAGAGATATTAACTACCCAAATCACTTTATTAATAAACCTAATTTATTTCATTCATTTATGAACAAGACAGATCTCGTAAATGCTATCATTGCAAAAGCAGGTTTGAGCAAAGCGGATGCCAAAAAGGCTGTTGACGCTTGTGTCGAGGCAATTACTGAAGGCCTCAAATCTGGTGACAAGGTTTCACTGGTTGGTTTCGGAACATTCTCAGTAATTGAGCGTCCCGCTCGTCAGGGTATCAACCCATTAAACAAACAACCTCTCTCCATCCCTGCAAAGAAGGTGGCCAAGTTCAAGGCTGGTTCAGACCTTGACAACGCTATCAACTAATATCAACTTCAAATAAAGAGAAGTGGGTACACCAATCATGATGGTATACCCACTTTTTTGTTTATTCCTTATCGATTAAAAAGGAAGGTCACTCGAGTCATCGGGAGTATTCTCAAATGAAACTTGAGCCGAAGACACTGGATCAGCTGGAGGGAAAGGTGCGACTGGCTGGGCAGCTGCCTGAGCACCTACTGCAGGCTGTACACCTACTGCAGGCTGTGGCTGAGAGGCAGCCATTACATTCCACACACGAACATCATTATACCACCGTCCATTGTACTCACGAGCATTGATGTCGAAGGAAACGGTCAACTCCTGTCCCTCTTGAATGTTGAAGCGGTTGAGGTTGTCCTCACCAAACACGTTAAAGACCATCCGTTTGGGGAACTGTCCCATGGTCTCTTCAATAACAAAATCTTGCATTTTCCACGGATTTCCCGTTCGACTTGAAACACCTGTACGAGGTTCAAGCGCCTTGATAATTCTTCCTGTAAATTCCATATTTTTGTAACGATTTGTTATACATTTTTAAAAATCTGGCACAAAAGTACGGATTTTTTTTGTATTGTCAAAACTTCTCCCTAACTTTGTGTGCAAATAAATATTTTTCGACAATGAGATTCAATGTTTCAAGCACCAGTCTCAGCAATCGCTTGCAGACTATAAGTCGAGTTCAGAGTTCAAAAAATGCCCTACCAATTCTCGACTGTATCCTTTTTGAACTTACTGGCGACACGCTGAAAATGACAGCCTCCGACAGTGAGACCACCATGATTACCCATGTGGAAGTGACAGACGCCGAAGGTGAGGGGAAATTTGCTATCGGTTCCAAGCAACTCATCAGTTCCATCAAGGAAATCTCGGAGCAGCCCATCACATTCAATGTAGATGCCAACTCGTTTGCCATCGAGATTAACTATCAAAATGGTAAGTACAACTTGATCGGCCAAAACGGGTATGAGTTCCCAGAGCCCACCAAGATGAACGAGTACGCACGTAGCATCGCAATGGATACACAGATTATGCTGAACGGCATCAGCCGCTGCCTTTTTGCCACTGCCGACGATGAACTTCGTCCACAGATGAATGGTGTTTATTTCGATATGACACCAGAGAGTATCACTTTTGTGGCAAGTGATGGGCACAAGTTAGTACGTAATCGTGTTATGTCTATTCACGCCGATGAACCCTCTGCTTTCATTCTACCCAAGAAGCCCGCACTCCTTCTGAAGACTGTGCTGCCCAAGGCTGAAGGTGACGTGGTCGTACGCTACGATGACCGCAATGCCGAGTTACAGATGGCTGACTATGTCATCAGTTGCCGTCTGATTGAGGGACGCTATCCTAATTATAATTCTGTTATTCCCACAGACAATCCATTCCGTGTAACCGCTGACCGTTTGGCTTTCATCAGCGCCCTTCGTCGAGTAAGCGTATTTGCTAGCCAAAGCAGCGCATTGATTAAGATTCACGTGGATCAGGGCACCCTCACCGTGTCTGCACAGGATTTGGACTTCTCCACTTCAGCAGAAGAACACATCATGTGTGAATACGAGGGGATGGCCATGAGCATAGGCTTCAATGGACCATTTCTCATCGATGTGCTCAATAGCATCACCAGCAGCGACATCGTGCTCGAATTGGCTGACCCAAGCCGTGCTGGTGTTATCACCCCTGGTGAGCAAGAGGATGATGAAGACCTCATTATGCTCCTCATGCCTATGATGCTGAAAGACTAAAAATACAATATGTTGCAAGGCAAGAAAATCGTTCTCGGCATCACTGGTAGCATCGCAGCCTACAAATCGTGCCTCATCATCCGCCAACTCATCAAGAAAGGAGCAGAGGTGCAGGTAGTTATCACCCCTGCAGGCAAGGAGTTTATCACGCCCATTACCCTTTCGGCACTGACGAGCAAGCCTGTCATCAGCGAGTTCTTCTCACAACGCGACGGTACGTGGCATTCGCATGTCAATTTGGGACTTTGGGCAGATGCGATGCTCATAGCACCTGCCACAGCCTCCACCATCGGAAAAATGGCAAACGGAGTGGCAGACAATATGCTGATTACCACTTATCTGTCAATGAAGGCTCCTGTGTTCATTGCCCCAGCAATGGATTTGGACATGTATGCCCATCCTTCTACACAACACAATTTGAAGACCTTGCAATCGTATGGCAATCACATCATCGAGCCTGGCACTGGATTTTTGGCATCGAAATTAGAAGGAAAGGGGCGCATGGAAGAGCCTGAGAACATCGTGGCTTGCTTGGAGCAATTTTTCTCTCAAAAAGAGAGCCTGAAGGGAAAGAAAATACTAATCACGGCGGGGCCTACCTACGAAAAGATTGACCCTGTACGATTCATCGGCAATTATTCCTCAGGCAAGATGGGTTTTTCCTTAGCCAATGAATGTGCGAATCGTGGTGCTCAAGTGGAATTAGTGTGTGGCCCCGTATCTTCTACAATGCAAGTGGCTCATCCCAACATCCATCGCACCGATGTGGAGAGCGCCAAGGAGATGTTCGAAGCATGCAAAGAACTATACCCTTCGATGGATACGGCTATTTTATGTGCAGCAGTAGCTGATTTTGCTCCTGAAAAGATAGCGAACCAAAAGATTAAACGAGCTGGCGATGAATTGATGATTCGCCTGACGCCAAATCCTGATATTGCTGCATTTTTGGGACAGATGAAGAAAGAAGGTCAAACGCTGATAGGCTTTGCCCTCGAAACCAACGATGAGGAAAGCAATGCACAAGCCAAGTTGAAGAAGAAGAACTTCGATTTCATCGTGCTCAACAGCCTCAAAGATAAAGGTGCAGGTTTCCGCACAGACACCAACAAAATCACCATCATCACGGCTGATAGCAAAAAAGAATACCCCCTCAAGACAAAAGAGGAGGTATCCAAAGATATTGTGAACGAATTAGAACGTCTCTAATTCAACACAAAGTTTAGCTTGACATCGAAAGATTATAAGAGCATTTCATTCGTGAGATGCTCTTATTGTTTTGAGATACTCATGTAGCGCATTCCATGTTGCGTATTCTCACATGAAATGGTTTTCTTTCGGGCGGATTCGATGGTGTTGTCAATAAGACGTTGCCAGTTAGGAGCCTCTGTCTGGTTCATACTTGCCTCCTTGCGCAATTGAACGATAAAGGACTGTGTGAATGCGCTACCCGTATCAAAAGACCATGCATATTCTCCAGGCTTGGCAGCCGTGGCGAGGATGACACCTTTGGTACCAAGGAAGAGTTCCTGCATACGTTTTTTGCTGACTCTTGTGTTGGTACGGCTGTAGAGCGTATTCTCCCTCTGATGAGGTGCATACGCACCATAATAGGAATTGCAGCAGTCAGTAATGACCACATTGAGGCGCGCCCCTTTGGCTTTAATGGCATTGTAAATATCGGATGTGGCCACATAATGACCTTGAATATCATCGTTAGGACCTACCATGCAGATGTTGGGATACATGTCTTTTTGGTCATCCCAACGGAATCCATGCCCATTGAAGCAAAAGAAGACAATGTCGTTCTTGCCTGGACGCATATTGGCAATAGCATTGGCAAGATTTCGTTTGTCGTATGCCCTGTTGGCCGTAATGTTGGTGATGCTGATCTCAATACCCAGACATTGTGCAATGGCTTTCAGTTCCTTGTTGAGGGAGAGATTATCACATTGGTCATCCGCACCAATGTTCTCATCATAGGTATCTGCCACAAGAATGGCCCACAATTTGCATGGGGCATCGTTGCTTGAATCGGTCGGCTTAGTGTTAACCTTTCCATTGTTTCCACCCTGCAGAATCGCTTTCCCCATCACCTCTTCATCCTCGTCAGCCGCATAAAAAGATTGGTATTCAGCCTCCTGTTCCGCATTGGAGAAGGAATCCAAAGTGTCCATTTCTTCCTGAGCACCCGCAGTTATGGCTATATGAATCAATAATGTGGCTACTAAAAGAATTCTCATATTCTTATCAGTTTTATAAAATTTCCTGAATCATCTTGTCAAATTCTGCCTGAGAACGGTATCCACTGCTCATTTGGATGTCTTCACCACTGCAGATAAATACCGTTGGCAGTCCATCTATTCCATAAAGTTGCAGCAATTCCTCGTTTTCATCTGCATTGACTTTGTAGAACTGCACCTTTCCTTTATATTTCTTTGCCAAAGCCTTCATGTAAGGGTCAATCTGCATACAGTAGCCACACCAATCAGCCCAAAAGTCAACTACACATGGTCCTTCACCAATGTAGGTCTCATTGTTCTTCTTGGAAGCCACCAACTGATAGAATTCCTTGGCATTGATCGCACGACAAGTACCATCCCCCCATGAAGAGGAAGCCCCTCCATCTGGTACCACATTGCTTCCATTGTCACTTTCTTCATCTACTTCATAATAGTCCCCTGATTCCATTTCAGATTCATCTTGTGTGAGTTCTGTACTTTCTTCATCCGAATCGAAGAAACAAGTTGCGACACCAATGAGAATGATAAAACCGAGAATAACGCCTATGGCGACTTTGAAAATTGTTTTCATGCCCTTTCTTTTTTAATGGTTATTTAGTAATTCTGATCATTTTCATACCATGCTGTGCTTTGGTGTTCTGATTGTTCTCTGATTTGGCTGTAGCAGCAGCAATCGCATTGCCCACCAAAGTTTCCCAATCAGGAAGTTGGCTTGAGAGTGCGCTCACTTGACTACGCAAACTCTCTAAAAGACTCAAAGTGAAGAAACCGCCATTGACACCACACCAAGAGACTTCACCAGGGCTGGCGGCTGTGGCAATCAGACTACCACTGGCATCAGCAAAGAGACGTTCCAATTTCTTGACATCGAAGTTGTTGTTGGAACGCGAAAACAAGGTGTTGGCATTCACCAAAGGAGTAGTCGTTCCTACTTCGTTGTTGCAACAGTCGCTGAACACAAGGCTGAGACGAGCACCTTTGGTCAACAATTCCTTATAGACATCGCTAAGTGCCACATAGTTTTGGATAGGGTCATCATAACTTGTTGGACTAAGATCCATGTTAGGATAGTAGTCCTGCTGATCATCAAAACGAAAACCATGACCCGTATAGACGAACACCACCACATCGTTCTGGTTAGGGTTGAAATTCTTAATCAATCGAGCGAGATTCTCTTTGCTGTAGGACTCTCCTCTGATGGTTTTGAGGTCATATTTCATCCCCAACACTCTAGCAATACCACCAAATTCGCTACTGAGATTGATCATGTCCTTCTCGCAAGCAGTACCGATATCGCTGACAGTCGTGTTGGCCACCACGATGAGGTGGAGTACAGATTCATTGGAGGAATCACCCAAATCCAACGTGTTTCCTCCTTCTCCTGGCATCACGTTCTCTCCTTCGTTGGCATATTCCCCTGGACTGTCCGACCCAATATTCGTGAAAATGGGGTCATCCACCGTCACTTCTATGTCATTTTTATCTTGATGTGCCTCCCCTTGGAGTTTCACAAGGTTGATGCCGTTGAGCAACATTCTGTATTCAGGCTCATTCTCCCCATAGAATTGGGAGATGTATTCTTCTGTCATGTCTGCGAGGCTGATTTCATGGAAGTATTCAGTCTCAGCATATTGCTTGACTTTCTTGATATTATAGGTGTAGTATGGTTTCTCACTGATGTCGCTGGCATCATCTTCTTCCCAAAACCACACGAAAATAGGAAATCCTTTCTCAACGGGATAATATGTCATCATGCCTACATCTTCCGCATCCTTTTTGTCCTCAACCAAATTCACATATTGTGATTCGAAGGCAACTTCTTCTTCATAGGTACTTGAGGTGATGAGACGCATCTTGCAGTTTTCGTCGTCATAATAAATCATCAGTCCGAGATAATCTTCACCATCACTACCAGTGAAACTAACCTCGTAAAAGGTCTGCGCCTGTGATGACAAAGCAAGGCACAGCAAGACGAAAAATGTGTATAACCTTTGCATATAATGGAAAAAAGATAGGTGAATGTTCGAATATTTATCCCTCCTTGAGAATCATATCGATAGCGGCTGCTACTGAAGCGATAGCCACTCGCTGGTTCTCATCGGTCACATGGGGTTCGATATTGACCACATATCGGTCTGCCGTAGTGAAGAGTTCCTTCGCCACACCATTCCATTTCTTGTCCACAGATCCAATTTTCTGGCCTGCAGCATCCGTGATTTCAAAGTTCCAAGCCTTCCAATCACCCTTGATGATAGCAATCTCTTTTCCCAGATTGTCCATCAGGGTAAACTTGGGCTTCACCAATGAGAACAGATGCTTGAATGTGCCGATGGGAGCACCTGCTTCATTATAAATGTGCACCTTCGACCTAAGCAGTGTCATTCCACGCTTCAACTGCGCAACACGCTTACCATCAGCATTGAGGATGTTCAATTCGAAAGGCATCATACTATCGGCCAGAAACGCACCCAACATGATTCTGACAAACGACTTGTGTTCTTGAATGGCTCCAATCTCTTGCCCCTGTTCATCATACACTTTGTAGGCATTGGAGAGTTTGAACGCCTGTATGTTTTCGTCGATGACGAATGTATTATGGGAAAAGAACTTATCCATTTCTTTACTGAAAGGAAGACCTGCTTACGCCCTACGGCAGAGCAGGCCATCCTTTAAATTTAAATATGTGTATTAAGGGCATAAACACCTTTTGGCCTTCATGCCACGTGTTCAAACAATGCAACAGAGATTATGCAAAGTCAAACACTTTGTTGGCAGCAATACGATCCTGGAATTTTTCCTCTGTATCCATCAGATAAACGATACCGTCAACGATTCCAAGAATACCACCAACGCCGCAGCAAAGACCAAGGATAAGATAAATGATACCACCCTTGGTGTTGCCAAGATAGAACTTGTGTACACCCAGTGCGCCAAGAAGAATGGCAAGGATACCTGCAGTTGTCTTGTTTTTCATACTTTTCTTTTTTCTCGCGGTTGAGAAATGAATTTTTAAGTTTTTAATGGGTTGAACAGTCGAACCGCCAACTGTCACCACGTTTATTTAATATTGGTTTTGCGCTACAAAGATACGGCTTTTTTATCTTACTTTATACGAAAAGACAAAAAAAATGAGGCTAAATCTGTAAAAAAAACGCTTAGTTATCAAAAATAGAAGACCATGTTACATATCTTGAAAGCGGATTAACCAATACTCCCTACTTTTGCATCGGAATATGCCGCATTGGGCAGAAATCGTTGTACGAACGTGTACTAAATATAAATATGTGTTTATTAACAACTATTTTCTAAACTTTCTAATCAAAAAAAACAAAACTATCATGAAGAAACTATTTACTTTAGTTCTTGCGATTGCTGGTTTATTGTCAGCTAATGCGCAATCTTCAGCTGGTTGGTCAGAAGGGCAAGACGTGACATCAGAAATTGGCCTTGGTGACTACGATGGTTCGTTCTCTGGTGAATTGGGTACCTTTGAGTACGGACGTTATGCTATTACAACACTCGGTGATTACTGGAAATCAAATGTAATTCCGAATGAGTGTCTCAACGAAGCAGGCAATGGTGTAATTGCCTACTACACAGCGGATCCTTTCGACATCTATCAGGTGGTGAAATTCCCTGCAGGTTCCTACACGATTCGAGTTCAGTCTTTCTATCGTGAAGGTAACCCTAATGACACCTTCACCAACTACCGCAACGGTAGTGTGAAAAAGTATGCGTATCTTTATGCCGACGCTCTTGCAAGTCAAGATCCCGAATCAGAAGTAACACGTGAATTCAGCACAGTGATTCGTTCAATGGCTACTTCTGAACAGGAGAGCGCCCTTTAC
>JBGUMY010000358.1:0-3438 GCA_045117095.1 Bacteroidaceae bacterium
CCGAGAAATAGAGGGGTGGTTCCTCGCCGAAGGGTTCCTCGTCTATCAGATAGTCCTTGGGTTCGGGATGTTGCTCAATCCCCACCAAGACGATTTGGTGGTCACAATAGTAGAACATGACGGACATGTGAATATCGTCGCACTTCAGTTTTCGGAACAGATGGCCTGTGGATTCGTTGTAGTGGAGGGGAAATGTGTCGAGGCACTCCATGATGGACTTGGAAGTCTGGGCGAAAAGAGTAGGTATAGGTTTCATAGAATGTGATGTAATAAATGGTTGAATAGAATGTTGGAAATAGTTGAACGTAGAGATAGAGGTAGACGAAAGCACACCCATGTTGGATGGGCATTACAGAAATCCTATGTAAAAAAGTTAAGCGTGGAACTTATATCCGTTCTTTCACTCTGTTCTTTTTAATGTATGTTGATGGGTTTTACGTATGTTTTGACAGTTATTTTGAAAAATCGGTGCAAAGTAACAATTCTTTTTTCAACCCACCAAATTTATTCCCCACTTTTTTTCTTTTTTTGGTGTTTTTCTTGTTATTCTTTGGTGAGTTGCATGACTGCCCAGTTGTTTTTTTCATAGGTAGCTTGCAGGGTGAGGTGGTTGGCAGTTGCCACTTGCTGCAGCGCTGGCACATCATCGATGAAGAAGCCTGAGATGATGAGGGTACCTTGGGGGAGGAGATGCTGTACGTAGGTGGGCATGTCGGCTGTGAGGATGTTCTTGTGGATGTTCGCCACGATGGTGTGAAATGTTCCTTCGATGGCTGATGCGTCGCCCAACTTCACGTGTACATTATTAATATGATTGAGCATCACGTTCTCTTGTGCGTTCTCTACGCTGAATTCGTCGATGTCGATAGCTACGACCTCTTGGGCACCTCGCATCGCCATCGCGATAGCCAGCACACCTGTGCCTGTGCCCATATCGAGCACACGCTGATGGGTGAAATCCTGTTGCAGTAGCAGAGAGGTGATTTGATAGGTGGTCTCGTGTGAACCTGAACCAAACGCCATGCGAGGATGAAGCCGAATGCCAAATTCACGTTCGAGAATGGGGTCGAAACCATTTTGCTCCCATTCTTCGTTCCAATCCTTGTTCTCCAATGTGTGGAGAGTATAGGTAAAGTTCACGTCAGGGAGGAAGATGTTGGCCAAAGTGTCTTTGAGGCTTTCCTCATCGAACAGTTCTTGGGGAATGTAGGCCTTGACGCCTGTGTCGGTCATCTCGAAGGAGTCGAAACCAATATCGCCCAACATGGCTGACAGCACATCGCAAGCCATGTCTGAATAGGGTGAAACCGTGATGTCTGCGTAGATGTATTGCATTAGTCTTCTGTTTTGATAGTCATGTCCATGAGGTCTTGGTAGTCGCCCTTGAACACATTGATATCGACGTTGCCACTGATGCCATCGACCTTGCCCACATCGGTGTGTTGCCAGAATGCCCATTCACCTGTGTATTCGAGCGAATCGACGTAGTAGTGGGCAATCCAATAGGGGTATTTGTCAAATTCGGGCGTGTTGAGATAGGTGGTGCGGAACTTGTAGCCCGTGTAGAGGATTGGTGTGATGCCGTAGTGCTTTTCCACGATGTTCATCCAGTTGAGTACCTCTCGCTGCAACTGAGCAGGGGTGTTGTCGCCCAGTTCTTCCACATCCAAGACAGGCGGCAGGTCTTTCTCCTCCAACTGCACCATTTTGCAGAAGTATTTGGCTTGGGCTTTGCCTGAAGTGAAGGGGCTGAAATAGTGGTAAGCGCCTCGCACAATGTCATTTTTGCGGGCATTGTGGAAGTTTTGGTTGAAGTTCTCATCCCAGATGTCTGTGCCCTGTGTAGCCTTGACGAAGACGAAGGAAACAGGCGACCCTTGGATGTCGGCGTTTCGTAGTTTGTCCCAGTCAATCTCCCCTTGATAGTGGGAGATGTCAAGTCCTCTCACATGTCCTTTCGGATAGGTTACATTGCCATAGAGGGCTTTCCATCGGAAAGAGTAGGGACCTACAAAGGTTTTGTAGAAGAAGGTGATGTAGATGACCACAATCAAGCCCAAGGCTGACCACAGGATATAGGAAGGCACACGGCGGAAAAAACTCCGTCGTGTGCCCTTTTTCCTTTTGTTAGATTTGCGCTTTGTCGTTTTACGTTTTGTAGCGGTCATCTGTCATTTGTACTTACTTGGCCTGCTCCAACTGGAGAGTCTTGGTGGTTTGGTCACACACCTCTGATGGACCCCAGTACTGGATAGGACCTGGATAAACGTAGGCGGTTTCCTTAGCCCACTCTGCACGACGTTCAGCGAAGAACTTGAATGGAGCGCCATCCAGTTCAACGAGCGCCTTGCGAATCACAGGCTTCATCTTACCGTTACGCTTCTCGAGGTTCATCATCATCGTGATTGGTACACCACCTGCAATCCATTCAGCAGCAGGAGCGGTTGTGTTCTTGATGACTGACATGTAACCCGTCTTGCCGTTGGCAATGAGGCGAGAAGCATTGTAACCGAGTGAGTAGCAGTAGTCAGCATCGTAGTTAGATGGAGCAGCGCAACGACCTTCGTAACCGAAGAAGTGGTGCTGAGTGCCGAACTTGCCTACGTACTTGCCCTGATGCTTCCAGATGGCGAGTTTGTCTGCTACCATGCGAGAGAGCAGCTTCTCTGTCTCAATGAGCGATACCTGCACGTTGCCGTGTGGGTCGCGGTCGAGTGCCAACTGAGCAGCCACATCAGATGGGAGAGACTTGAACACAGCGAGGTTGTCCTTAGAGAGGTGACCACGAACGAACGTGAGTTGCTCGTTGGCGCTGCTGATGTTCTGTGCCTCTGGGAGAGCGAGGATGTCGTTCAACTCAGCGATGAGTTTCTTGATGGCAGGAATGAACTCGATGATGCCCTCAGGAATAAGCACGGTGCCAAAGTTGTTGCCCTCTGCAGCACGTGCAGCCACTGCCTCTGCGATGTAAGTCACCACGTCATCGAGTGACATAGCCTTGGCTTCCACCTCCTCTGAAATCAGACAGATGTTAGGCTGGCACTGAAGAGCGCACTCCAGAGCGATGTGAGAAGCAGAGCGACCCATCAACTTGATGAAGTGCCAGTACTTGCGAGAAGAATTACAGTCGCGCTGGATGTTACCAATCATCTCAGAGTAAGTCTTACAAGCAGTGTCAAAACCGAAAGAAGTCTCAATCTGGTCGTTCTTCAAGTCGCCGTCGATCGTCTTAGGACAGCCAATCACCTGCACGCCATACTTCTTGGCTGCATAGTACTCAGCGAGCACACAAGCGTTGGTGTTGGAGTCGTCACCACCGATAATAACGAGTGCCTTGATACCGAGTTCGCGAAGAATCTGGATACCCTTCTCGAACTGGTCTTCCTCTTCCAGCTTGGTACGGCCAGAACCGATGATGTCGAAACCACCAGTGTTGCG
>JBGUMY010000359.1:0-4200 GCA_045117095.1 Bacteroidaceae bacterium
ATGCGGAGTTCGGTGCTCTCGTTGTTGCGAACGATGACTTCTTCACGCCAATCACCTACAATGTCGGCTGAAAGGCAAGGGTTTTGCTTGGAGCCGTTGTTGAAAGACCCACCTTCTGCACGGAAGTTTTTGAGCGTTTCCACCCGTTGTGTGTGCCAATTCCATTTGAGGATGGCATTGTGGTCAAGGAGTTCTCGCAGCAAATCCCCATCCCACCATACAGCACTATTCTGAGGAAAGGAAATGTTGGGGTAGTGGTGGTTTCCTTTCACATCATAATAACCTCGCTGAGAGGATGACCACATCTCCAATCCATAATTGGTGGGGTCAATGTCCGCGGCCATTCCACGTCCTACATCCTCTCGACTGGGAATTTGGAATATGATTCGTCCTGTGCGAGCATCACGAAAGTCAGAACCATCCTTGCGGTTCTCATGTACATCCCATATCTGAAGTTGTGTGCTGTCAGGATAGAATGCATACTGATGGATGGCATCGCCATGTCCCATACGTGTGGTGTAAAGCCCTGTGCCATCATTGTTGACGGCCATAGAACCATAGGTGATTTCGTCGCAGCCATCGCCATCCACATCACCAACACGCAAGTTGTGATTCCCCTGTCCTGAATAGTCTGGATGCTCCTCAGAGTTGAAGAGCCAACGGAGGGTCAGATCTGTGCCATTCCAGTCGTAAGCAGCCAAGAAGGTCTTGGTGTAGTAGCCTCGACACATGACCGCACTGGGATGCTTCCCGTCAAGGTAAGCCACAGCTGCCAAAAAGCGGTCGCAACGGTTGCCATAGGTGTCGCCCCATGAACCCACATCGCCTCTTGGAGGTTCGTAGTTGACGGTCTTGAGAGCTTTGCCTGTCTGTCCATCAAACACGGTCAGATATTCTGGACCATCGAGAATGCGACCTACCACATGCGCCTGTTGTCCAGCCCCTTTTCCTTGGATGGTCTTGTTGATGGTGCCAGTCATCACCCAATTGGCATTAGGATCACCAATCACCTGTCCTGTACCATCAATCGTGCCATCAGCGGTCTTTGTGATGAGTTCTGAACGTCCATCGCCATCGAAATCAAAAACGAGGAACTGGGTGTAATGTGCTCCTGCGCGAATGTTCTTGCCCAAATCGATGCGCCAGAGGGGTTGAGGATTTGAGGTGGAAGGAGGCATGCTTGACGTCGAGGGAATTTTGTAGCAGTCAATCAACACATTTCCTGTATAGCCTTCATGACTGTTGTCGTGGGCATTGGAGGGATCCCACTTGAGGATGACCTCGTATTCTCCATCGCCATCCACATCGCCCACACTGGCATCATTGGCTATGTAAGTGTAGCGCCGCCCATCTGGTGTGGTACCATCAGCAGGCTTGTCGAGTGGAATGGTAAGATAGGGTTTTTGTGCAGGTGTATAATTGATAGGATAAGTAATTTCACGGTTGTTCAGAACAGCTGTCAACATGAACTCTGCAGGTTCTTCAGGTGCTAAAGTTTTGAAGAAGGTTGCGTTAGTTATATTCTGTTCATTCAATCGTTTACCATCTTTGTAAACATTGAATAAGGCATTCTCTTCGTTCTCCAACATTCGCCAAGAAATGACAAGGCTGTCACCATCTGTGAGGGTGACGATACCTCGTCCCAAACGCTCTTTCTGAATGTCTGGAGAATAATTAGGTTGCGCCCATGCAAACACAGTATGGACACAAAGAATCAGGGAGGGGAGGAAACGGGATGTCATGAGACGGGAAAGTCTTAATCCACCTCTATCTTACTGTTCAGAATCACACCGTTGTAGGTGAGATTCCAAAGCGTCAGATGAACCGTGAATGGGTGCAGGCTGATGTCGTCAGGGGAAGTGATGCCCTGATTGGCAAAATAGGTCTGGTTGGCGGCATAAAGTGCATTCTTCACCATACTCAGCGAGAGGGTCTTGGGCGATTTCTGCTGAAACTCAACCACTGCCATTCCGTCACATTGTTCGATGGCATAACTCACCAATCCTTCATTGGTCTTAGCCGATTCCGTGTAAGTGTAATCTACATACTTGGATGCGACGAAGTAGAGACCGATGATACTGTCGTATTGGGCATCGAGGGCATCGGTGTGAGTGATGCTGTCGCCAGCCACATAATAGGTACAGTTTGCTTCTGACTTGCTGTCAGAGCAAGATGATATGATGGCGATGATGGCCATCGAGAATAAAAATGCAATTATTTTTTTCATGCTATGATGTGTTTGATTTGATTCAGCGCTGCGAGTTATCCTTCTTCGTCTGCGTGTGCAATGCCACGTTGAACGATATCCGTGAAAGTTTGGTCTTCTATCAGCTTTTCAGATTTTCCTTTTCTGAATTCCAATGGACTGAGTGAGGTCAGATTTTTGAACCACTTGCCAAAGTAACTCTGGTTGGGGAAATAGAGGGTATCAGAGATTTCTTTGATCGTCATATTGGTGTGTCTCAGCAAATTGCGAGCATCGACCAAAAGGGCTGTAGCAATCCATTGGCTGGGTGATTTGCCTGAACGCTCTTTGACGATAGTGCTAAAATATCGTGTGGTGAGGAACTGCTGTTCGGCATAGTAACCCACCTCATGCTCTGTCCGATATTTGCGATAGAGCATGCTGACGAACTTCTGCAGCACTTCGTCCTTGCGTGAGAAAGCTTCGTTGTTGGCTGTTGCATTGGTGTAACATTGCAATACTTCGAGCATCAACGCATAACTGAGCAGTTCTGCTTGTTTGTGCGCAATTTCAATCACAGGCTTATTAGGTGCACTCTCTGAGTTGGCATTCTCTTCATGTTCTTTTCGTGTGACATCCTTCAAGAGCGAGATGTATTGGGTGAGAGCCAAATATTGAGTCTGTGAAATTACCTGATGGGGCACTTGCTTGATGACAAACAACGCATTGAAGTTGCTCACATTGTAGAGCATGGGTTGAATGATTTCAAGATTAGCACCAATGAGCGTGCCACGCAGGTTTGGAGTGTGGCTGATGATGTGAAGCGTGCTGTATGAGAAATAGACAATAATAGAACTAGGACAAAGATGGTATTCCATGCTGTCGATAGTGAGTGTCACCTCACCCTCCTTGCACAGGAATAACCCTGTCTTCGTCAGTTTTACAGTCTCTTTTTCGGCATTTAAGATGTTTACTTCTCCGCCTTCTAACTCTAAAATTGTTACTCTTTCTTCTTTCATTTAACGGAAATTTGATACAAAATAACGACTTTTAAATCAAACTACCAACTAAATTAAGAACTTTTTTTTCATAAAACCTACATTTGGGACAAAAGTGGCTTTTTTTATGCTATGTAGATTTCAATGGAATGTCGTAACTTTGCAATCGCAATAGAACTAATTTTCGATCAAAATGAAGTGTTTTTTATCAATGTCGATGGTGTTCATCTCTGTGTTGGCTCTGACATCGTGTCAGCATAAGAATGAAGTACCGAGTAAGGAAAAAATCATTGATGTGGCTGTAGTGCAAGACATCAATGCTGTGGCGGCCACCACCTTCACAGGGAGAACTAAATCTGCCTCAGAAGTAAATCTTGCTTTCCGTGTGGCGGGCCCTATCGAGCGTATGTTAGTGAAAGAGGGTGATTACGTGCGTCAGGGACAAGTGGTGGCTGTGATGGATAGTCGCGACTATCAAGTGCAGTTGGCTGCCACGCAGGCTGAATATGAACAGGTGAAGGCGAACGCTGAACGTGTGATGGCATTGTATGCTGAAGGCAACACGACAGCCAGCAACAATGATAAAGCACGATATGGATTGGAACAAATTTCGCAGAAGTTGGCGAACCACAAGAATCAGTTGGCTGATACCCAATTGCGCAGCACCATCAATGGTTATGTGCAGACAAAGTATCATGAAGCTGGCGAAACGGTAGGAGCAGGTATGCCCGTGGTGAGTGTGTTTGGCAGTGGCGACACAGAGGTGGAAATCAACATCAGCGCATCCGATTTTGCTCATATAGAGAAATTCACAGACTTCAGTTGCCGATTTGATGTGACAGGAAATGAGTCTTTCCCACTGAAGGTGGTGCGTGTGAGTCAGGAGGCCAACACTTCCCAACTCTATACTGTTCGCCTCAAGTTCACAGGAACAGTAGATCACAAGAAGATTACTCCTGGCATGACCACAATGGTGTATGCTGAAAAGGCGGACAGCGAGGCATCAGGCATTGTTTT
>JBGUMY010000360.1:0-3800 GCA_045117095.1 Bacteroidaceae bacterium
TGATGGTGGTGTTTCCTGTGTAGGAGGAGGTGTCGATGGGGACTCTGTTTCCGTTCCTTGTGGGGTCTTGGGCTTTCCAATGGCATCGGCCTTTTCATTGAGTTTGCTAAAGGTTTCTTTGGCCTTGCCAAGGATTGTGACCACACCGTCGGCAATCTCCTTGACACCTTCGCCCAAGCCTTCACCCAGACGATTGAAACTGCCGTCTTCAATCTTCTCCTTGATACCGTTGTTGACGTTCTCCGCTGTGCGGTTGATGAATTCTTCTATTGATGCCATAGGCGTTGCTTACTTCACCATGACTTTTTTGCCCTTCACCATGTAGATGCCTTTCTGAAGCCCTTTGAGGCTATTGGCTACCTTCACGCCAGAGAGGTTATAGACCTCCACCTTCTCGTTGTTGGTTGTGGCAACGGCTTTGATGCTGGACACATCGTCGGCAATGTGGTTGGTGGTGAGGGTGGTGGAATTACCATTGGAGAGTCGCACGAAGCAGCGGGTTGCATAGAAGCCGTTAGTGGTTGCATCCACATTCACGAAAGAGGCTTCGGCATTGTCTCTGGCGAGGATGCCATAAAGACCTTCGGCATTCTGCTTCATCTTAGCTGTGCCCATTGTGACAGTCTCACCTGTTCCTTCGGCCGTGAAAGAGATGGATGCCTCATCTTCTGTAATCACCACGTTCTCGGCTATGAATTTCTTGGAACCATTCTCGCCTGTGTAGTGAAGAATGTAAGGAGTATTGGCTTGGATACCCTCAGATTTGCAGTTCTGGAAGTTGAGTTTCACGTTCACGCCGTCCCGCTCAACACCTACGAGTCTTTCGAGTTTGCAGTCGGAACCGAACACTTCATTCACCTGGGCCTCTGACATGGCGAAGGGAAGGGAAATCGTGTTCCATCCTTTGAAGACGTAACGGCTGACTGACACGTTCATGTTCTTTCCTACATACTTTTTGAGGTCAGTACCTTGGTAGGTGCTCAGTGTCAATGTTTCCTGAGCCGACATGCTGATGCAACCAAATGCAAAAGCTGCCATGAGTAATAATTTCTTCATACGCTTTAGTGTTTTTTGTTGATAATGTGTAGTGTTATCTCTTAATAGTATATCATATATACAAATCTTTACTTGACTTCTTTGATGAACCCGTTGCGATAGGCGAAGAGGAGGCGTTTGAGATTCTCCACTTTGGCACGTAGCACCTTGCCCTTGTCGGTGTCCTTCACATACATGCGCTGCGAACTCAACTCCACGATTTGTGTTGAACTTTTGATGTCGTCACCATTCTGAATGGCATCTTCGGCAGAGCGGAAAGGCTGGTGCTGCACAAGGTCGAGTCCACGACTGTGGAAGGTGAGCGTGTAACCTGCGATGCCTGTTTCTGGTTGGTAGGCACGTGAGAAACCTCCGTCGATGACTAGCAGTTTGCCGTTTGCCTTGATGGGTGTTTCGCCTTTCAGCACTTTCACGGGGGTATGCCCATTGATGATGTGGCGGTGCTTTCCCTCCACACCAAAGTCATCGAGAATCATATCCACCGTCTTCTCGTTGTTGTTGTATTTGTAGTAGTAACCTTTTGTTTCTGTATGAGTTGACTTGTCTTTTATGAAGTACCGTTCGAAGGTGGTCATCTTGTCTTTGTCGAAGAGGGGAGAGTCTTTTCCACACCACAGATACCAGATGTAGTCCTTGGCATAGTCCTTCCGATCCTTGGGCGTGTCGTTGTTGAATGCCTCACGGACAATGTGCCCTGTCTTCTTCATCAGAGCCATGCCTTTGTACTTCTTTCCGCCAATCTCCACCTCCTTCAGCGAACCGTCAGCATTGAGGGGAACAGTAGCATGATACATCAAGTTGCTGTTGGCGATGGAATACATGCCGCCATGTGCCAAAAGACACTGAATGTGGCGCTGCAATTTGTCACTGGTGCGGAACGAGTGCTCCAACTTTGCCATGAGCAGTTCTTCTTCCTCTGTCAAGGCATTGGGGGCTTCTTTGCTGACCGTAGGCAGGAAGGTGTCGAGCAGTTCATATTCATTACCTTCGATGAAACAGGTTCCGTGGTCGAAGTAGATATGTTCCAGCATCTTGCGTCCAGCCATGTCAAACTCAGGGTGGCGGTCGATGATGCGTGCCTCTTCCTTGAATTGGATGATGGTGATAGCCTTGTGCATTTGGGCAATCAGACGATTGGTCTTCTTGTCGTGCTGGCTCTCTTTGCTCAGTTCATTGGCTGTGAAGAGTTTGCAGGGGTCATCCTTGTAGGTCTCCATCGCAAAGGTGGCGAGTGGCAGGAGATTGATGCCATAGCCATCTTCGAGGGTGGTGAGATTGCCGTATCGGAGGGAAAGTCTCAGTACATTGGCGATACATGCTCGATTGCCAGCAGCAGCCCCAAACCATTCGATGTCGTGATTTCCCCAAACGATATCAAAATGATGGTAGTTCATCAGGGTTTCCATGATGAGGTGGGCGCCAGGACCACGATCAAAGATGTCACCCAATAGGTGCAGACGGTCAATCGCCAATCGTTGAATCAGGTTGCAGATAGATACGATGAAATGGTCGGCACGTTGGGTGTCAAGAATCGTCTGCACAATCACATTATAATATTGGTGACGCTTCTCACCCACACCACTATGGCTCTCGTGGAGGAGTTCCTCAATGATGTAGCCAAATTCCTCGGGCAGTTCCTTGCGAATCTTGCTGCGTGTATATTTGGAACTCACCTCCCTCAACACCTTGATAAGCTGGTTGAGCGTAATGATGTAGAAATCTTCCAGATTGGTTTCTGCTGCCTTGATGCGTTGCAGTTTTGCTTCAGGGTAGTAGATGAGGGTACAGAGTTCTTGCTTTTCCGACAAGCGAAGGGTAGGGCCAAAGATTTCCTCCACCTTCCGTTTCACATAGCCTGACGCATTTCTCAGCACATGGTTGAAAGCATCACTCTCTCCATGCGGATCGCTGATGAAATGCTCCGTGGGTTTCGGCAGGTTCAGGATGGCCTCCAGATTGATAATCTCACAACTTGCTTCTGCCACATTCGGAAAGCTTTGTGCCAGCAACTGCAAATATCTGAGGTCTTCCTTAATCTCCTCTTCGGTGAATATGTTTTCCTTCTTGATGTCCATGTAAAGGTATTTACGGGGCAAAGATAAGTAAAAGTTGGGAATTGAAAAAAGGAAATTGGGAATAAATTTCCATCCAACGTGCTTTTTAAATAGAAAATGCTTACCTTTGCAGCCAAAAAGCAATAAGGACATCAAAATTATGGCTGCTCGATTAAGATTCAAGGTGGTGGATGAGGCGTTCAAACGTGCTCCCGTTCATGTGGAATTGCCCGATGAACGTCCCAGTGAGTATTTTGGCAAATATGTCTTCAACAGGCAAAAAATGTACAAATATCTGCCAGCAAAAGTGTATCAGAAGATGTGTGATGTCATCGACAATGGCGCACCCTTCGACAGAACCATTGCTGACGAGGTGGCACAAGGCATCAAGACTTGGGCTATAGAGAACGGCGTGACACACTATACGCACTGGTTCCAACCGCTCACAGAAGGTACGGCTCAGAAGCATGATGGCTTTGTGGAGCACGATGGCAAAGGGGGGATGGTGGAGGAATTTGAGGGTAAGCTCCTCGTTCAGCAGGAACCTGATGCCAGTTCGTTCCCTTCAGGTGGTATTCGCTCCACGTTCGAGGCCCGTGGTTACTCGGCATGGGATCCCACATCGCCCGTTTTCATCATCGGCGACACGCTGATGATTCCCACTATATTCATCTCCTATACAGGTGAGGC
>JBGUMY010000361.1:0-2084 GCA_045117095.1 Bacteroidaceae bacterium
ACTGGCCAACACGGAGGGCAAGCACGCCTTTTCGTTCACGCCTGAGGCCGACACGGTGGCGCAGAAGTGGAAATCGACGATGAGCGATTTTTCGGTGATGTTGCGCCAAAGCTACGACGGCACCAAGTACGAGCGCGAAGCGCGTAGTGCTGATGCGGTGAACGTGCATATCGACCGCCTGCTGTGGAACGTGACGATGTGTGGCACACCTGACGCGCTCTACCGTGTGGTCAGCAACTACACCGACGGATTTCAGAGTCGTATCGCTGTAGCCCGCACACCCGACAATACGTTTGCACCGCTGGAGGAGAAGCCTTACGTGCTGACCGACCGCCAGCGCAGCCGCATACAGCAGATAGCCCACCTGTTGCCGCTGATGCATGGTGAGGTGGTGCTGCCGAAGTTGGAGGCAAAGGGTAGAGAATGGGTGGAGCGCATACGACTGGAGACGATGAAGAACGATGACCGCATCCGAGCCCGACAGCGCTTCCGCGTGTGCGTGACAGCTCAACGCATGACCTGCTGCCTGATGCTCTGCAAGGTGTGTGAAGGGTTGATTCAGAAGCACGGACTGAGCGGTGCTGAAAGTCGACTGAAGCAAACCCCCAACCTGTGGAAGGAACTTCTGTTGAAGGCTCAGACGCCTACGATGCTGGAGGCATACGATGTGATAGCCGACTCTCTGCTGGAGAACGCCCTCTACTTCTTCCGCGACCGCATTGAGAACGCTTTCCTAAGTCGTGACTATGCAGGCGGTTTGAATGGTGAGCGACAGAAGCGTGGCAAGAACGATTCCATCTTTGAGCGACTGGACATCCAGTTCACGTTCGAGCAGGCTATGCAGCACTCGGTGGCGGTGAAGGGTGCCAACGTGAACCACAACACCGTCCGCCAGATGCTGAAGAATTGGCGCAAGCAGGGGCTGGTGGTGCTGGAGGAGGATGGTAACTATCGTAAGTTGTAACGTGGTCATTTGGTCAAGGTCATTTGGTCATTTTCAATTTTGAAACTTGAATCCTGAAACATGAAAATAGAAAACACCCAAGAATGCTTTGTGCAGCTCTGGCTACAGCTGGAGCGCACAAGGCGCCTCCTCGGAGGTCAGTACAAGCGCTTCTGCATCCGCAGGGTGCTGAAAACATGGTTCGGCTTTGAGGCCACCGACAACTTTATCTGGGAAGTGTGCCACTGCTGCAATCAGGCAGGATGGGACGAACTTCCGCTGCCGTCGCTCTATCCCCGCAAGCACCGCGAACTGCTCCGTGCGATTGTAGCCACTCGTCTGGGCATCGGTCTGCGCAAGGTGCATCTCTCCGACCTCGACTCTGCCTACAGCACCGCATTCCCGAACAGCACCCCCATCAACGTGAACAAGAAGAAACGGAAGCGTTGCATTTCAAAGATACACATAATTCAATAACCAATTAAGCTCGCACAGAGAGAGTAATAAAAACGTGAGTTCGACATAAGAATTGCGGCAGGCCGCAATAAAACAATTAACTCTTATACCGTACAAAAACAAGTAATTCTTATGAAATTAACATCAAAACAAATCAAGGCGATCATCGCCATACTGAGAGCAATCTTCGAGCTTTTCATCAACTTGAAAAAGGAGGGAAGGGATAACGGAAACGTTACCCCTGACCCTAAGAAGAAAGGAGGAAAGAACCATGAGTAAGTATTTGACAAGGGGGATGCGGAACAATAACCCCTGCAACATCCGCAAGAATCCGAACATGCGCTGGAAAGGTTCGGTGAGGGGAAGAGACCCCGAATTTGTCACCTTCAAGGACAAGGCCTACGGCTACAGGGCGGTGTTCATCACCCTCAACACCTACAACCGCAAGCACAACATCTGGAGCATCCGTCAGATCATCAACCGTTGGGCGCCAGCTGGCGACGGCCAGAATGACCCACGTGCCTACATCCGCAGGGTGTGTGAACTGATGGGTGGCCTCTCCGAGACCCACACCATCGTGACGAACGCTCCCTACGCCGACCAGCAGGAAGAAGCCATCGACTTCGTCATGGCCATGGCCTGTGTGGAGAACGGTTGCACGATGAAGGACATCGACCGCAGCGAG
>JBGUMY010000362.1:0-13405 GCA_045117095.1 Bacteroidaceae bacterium
CTGTAAGTTACCTGTCTGAATCGCCGGAGTTGGACACCCCACTATTTAATTATATATGTAAGGTATTCCGGCAGGCAGAAGGAGCAAGGAGTATCGAGCGGAACTTTTCTGACCCCGATGTGCTCTCTGTGACCAACATCTATCGAAGGGTGATGCACGAACGGTTGAGGATGATGCAGTTTGTACGCTTTCAAAAGGCGAAGGATGGTACCTATCTTGGTGTCGTTTCGCCCGATCATAACGTCCTGCCTTTAGTTGTGGCACACTTCAAGGACAGGTTTGGCGACCAACCCTGGCTCATCTACGACGCGAAACGCCGCTATGGCTTCTATTACGACCGTCAGGAGGTGACACGCATCGAATTTCAGGACAAGGGTGCCTTGCCCTTCAATCTCGATAATGGCAAACTGAACGATGACGTGCTGAGCGAAGATGATAAACTCTTCCAAGAACTTTGGCGTACCTACTTCAAAGCCATCTGTATCCGTGAACGCATGAATCCCAAGAAACAACTCAACGACATGCCTCGTCGCTATTGGACATACATGACAGAGAAGCAATAAGAAAGGAAGAATTGAAAGATTGAAAAGCTGATGGCAGACAAGATGACACCCCAGCAGCGCAGCAATTGCATGCGCAGAATCAGGTCGAAGAATACGCGGCCAGAGATGCTGGTGCGCCGTTTCCTCTTCAGTCATGGCTTCCGTTACCGCATTCATGCCAAGACCCTGCCCGGAACCCCAGACTTGGCCATTGTGGGACTTCGCACCTGCATCTTCATCAATGGATGCTTCTGGCATGGGCACGAGGGCTGTTCCATGTATCGGACGCCCCAAACCCACGTGGACTTCTGGACACACAAAATCCTTCGCAATCAGCAGCGCGACCAAGAGAACCGCTTAGCCCTCAAGGAGCAAGGCTGGCATGTGGTGGAGATTTGGGAGTGTCAACTCAAACCCAAAGAGCGGGAGAAGACCTTGCAGGGCCTTCTCCGTACCTTAAACTATATCATCCTCGAGAATCAAGGTGCCAAAGTCACTTATCATTTCGATGAAGACGAGGAACTGAGCCTTGCCGCCGAATCCTCACCCCAATGTGATAAAAATTAAGATTATTTCTTTGCATTGTTCGCGCTTATTTGTATCTTTGCAAGCGAAAATGATATCACTAATAACAACATAAACATGAAAAGATACGTATTGTTAGCGCTTTTGGCAATCAGTACAATTGTCAAAGCCCAGAGCGAGTACACCATCACCGTGGAGAGCAGACAGCCTTCAGGCATCATCGACGAGATGCTCTATGGACAGCTCTTCGAGCACATCTATTTCAGTGCCAACAATGGTGTGTGGCAGGAACTGATTCAGGAACGTTCGTTCGAACCTGAACAATATCCTGGCATACATCCGCGTGATGGCTATTTCGACGGATGGTATATGGACGACAACCAGGTGTTGCATTCGCCTACCCGTTATGAGCAGCCACTCAAGATCGACAGTATCAACACCTGTGACTTCGACCTGACGATGGACGTGAACTGGCGTGCCTACAAGCTGGCTCGACGCAGTTGGAGTGGTGGTCTGATGGACATCCGATTCGCTTTCCGCAACAAGGCTGACGGCACTCCGTATTTTGTCCGCATACACGACCCTTATTATGAGAGCCGCACCTTCACCCCAGCGCAGACCCAGTCGCAGATTGATGCTGCCAATGAGGCAGCTGCACGTGCCCGACTACAACAACAGAGCGCCACAGCAGATTTCTCCATCTGCACCATGGAAGTACGTGAGATGCAAGGTTTCGGTGGACGTCCTGGACGTCGCATGAACACGCTGACGCCATTGGTATCGGCTCCTGCTACCAAAGAGCAGATAAATGAGGAGCAGAAGTGGCACAAGCTGCGCATCGAGAGTCGCGGCAGCAAGGTGACAGTCTATTGGGACGGCAAGGAGGTGGTGGCTTATGATGGTCTGGAGAAGACGGAACAGAATTTCGTGACCTTCTGGGTGAATTACACGGAAGCCACCTACCGCAACATCAAACTGACAGCTGCCGATGGCAAGACTTTGTTTGAGGGCACGCCGGACGATGTGAAGATTCCTGCTGTCGCCCAACAATGGACGGCATTTGGCGAGGGTGGCAAATACCGTCTTATTAAGGATGATGCCGTGAACATGCGCTATTCGCAGGAGATTACGGCAGGAAAGACGGAGGCCGGCATTTTCCAAGGTCCGCTGGACGTTGATGGCGAGAACTTTGTAGGCTCCATCTATGCAAAAGGTAATGGGGAGCTGATTGTCGGACTGCGCAGTACGAAAGGCAATATTATCGCCCGCCAGTCGTTTAAGGTCAGCAAGGACTGGAAGAAATATGAATTTACGCTTGTTCCCGAGAGAATCGAAGGTGAACTCAGAATCTCCGAAGATAGCGTTGGTTTCGAATTAAGTGAGGCACAACGCCGCATCGCCGATCAGCATGGTGCCAAGATCATTAGGAAGATAAAAAAGGTTAGCTGTGACGCTGATTTCGTCATCATGGTAAAGAACGGAACGGTACAGGTCGATATGGCGACAATGACTACTCAGACAGGTATCAATCTGGGCGGTTTCCGTCCCGACATCCTGCAGGCCGTGAAGGAATTGCACCCCACTTGTCTGCGCTGGCCGGGTGGTGGCTATGTGGCTCAGTACGACTGGAAATGGGGCATCGGTCCGCAGGAGAACCGTGAACGTTGGGCACACTGGATGTGGATGGACTACGACCAGAATTGCTTCGGCACAGATGAGTTCATCCGTTTCTGTCGTGAGGTGAACTCGGAGCCGATTATCGTGGTGAGTGTAAAGTTCGAGCGTCCTGCCGAGGAGTATGACCAGATTCTGCAGGATGCCGTCAACTGGCTGCGCTACTGCAATGCTCCTGCCACCGATGAATGGGGTGCGAAGCGTGCTGCCAACGGACATCCCGAACCCTACAACGTGAAATACTGGGAGATTGACAACGAGATGTGGGAGATGGGTATCGAGCGTTATGAGAAGTGTGTGCGTGACTTCAGCACAGCGATGCGCAAGATTGACCCATCCATTAAGATTATCGCTTGTGGTGGATTCCGCGAGGATGAGCAATTCATCCAGCGCAGCGGCAATTACTTCGACTACCTAAGCCTGCACCACTATGAACAGCAAGGTGGCTATGCCACGGGACCCATCCGTCTGGGAGAGCAGTATGACCGCTATGCCAAGATAATTGCTGATGGCCCTAATCCGAACATCAAACTGTTCATTTCCGAGTGGAACCTGAACAGTATCGACTGGCGCACAGGCCTTTTCGCAGGTGGATTCCTCAACATGTGCGAGGCTCATGACGTGGTGGCGATGGGTGCTGCAGCTCTGTTCATCCGTCGTACAGATGCTCCCGACTGGAACAACGCCTTCATCAACTTCGACTACAAGGATCTGTTCAAGGCACCTAACTGTCAGGTGACGGAACTCTGGTACGACCATTTCTCCAAGTACCGTCTTTCCTATAGCGGAGATACAGGCAATCTGAGCGTGAGCACCACCATGCAGGAGAATGGTTCGGGGGTGATTGTGAAGGTGGTGAATCCTACCGACGAGCCAGCCACTCTGCGTATCAAAGGTGACTGGGCAGGTGTACAGGATGTCTCCTTCGAGTATTACGCTCCAGGTTCGCTGACCATTGCCAACAGTATGGAGAACAAGCATGCCGTTGCCTTGCAGAAAGCAACACCAAAGACTGAAGGAAATGATGTGGTACTTTCCCTCCCCGCTCTTTCTGCTGGTGTGTTGATTGTACAGACCACCAAGAACAAAGGCATTTAACCAATCCTCATGATGGCGGAAAAGATTGGGAGGATTGCGAGCGATTTTCTTGTGAAAGATTTGGCGGTGTCGGTGAGATGCAGTAATTTTGCATCAAAAATGGAAGAGCAATGGACATTAGAATCAATTCATTAGAGGAGATTGGGACGGCTGCCCAGGAGTTTGTGGCGGCTATGGGTGACAGGAAGGTGTTTGCCTTCTATGGAAAGATGGGGGCTGGGAAGACAACCTTCATCAAGGCGGTGTGTGAGGAGCTGGGCGTGGAAGATGTGATCAACTCGCCCACGTTTGCCATCGTGAATGAGTATGTGGATGGGGCGGGTGAACCTATCTATCATTTCGATTTCTACCGCATCAAAAATCCGCAGGAGGTGATGGACATCGGCTATGAAGACTATGTGTATTCGGGCCATGTGTGTTTTATGGAGTGGCCTGAACTCGTCGAAAATCTCCTCCCTGATGATGCCGTGAAAGTAACCATCGAGGAGGAGATGAATGGGGGAAGAGTGGTGAGACTCTGAACGTCAACGATTGGTACGCTTGCTCTTCATCGCGACGAGGGGCACGAGCATCTCTTCGAGGCTGATGCCGCCGTGCTGGAAGGTGTTGCGATAGTAATTGACGTAGTAGTTGTAGTTGTTGGGATAGGCGAAGAAATCGTCGTTCTGAGCAAAGATATAGGCGGTGCTGATATTGGGCGAGGGAAGGAAAGCTGCCTTGGGTGCCTTAAGCTCAAAGACCTGCTTGGGATTGTAGGAGAGGTTCTTGCCCAACTTATAGCGGAGGTTGGTGTTGGTGTTCTTGTCGCCAATCACCTTGATGGGGTTGTTCACGCGGATGGAACCATGATCAGTCGTAATAATAATATGTGCATCGGTTTGTGCGAGATGCTTGAAGAGTTCTCGCACAGGTGAATTGTGGAACCAAGAGGCGGTGATGCTGCGGTAGGCTCGTTCGTCACTGGCCAACTCGCGAACCATTCGTGACTCGGTTCGTGCATGGCTGAGCATATCGATGAAGTTGATGACGAGCACATTGAGGTCATTGCCCATGAGGTTGCGGAAACGCTCGACAAGCTTTTCCGATTCGGAGGAGTTGTTGAGCTTGAAGTAGGAGAAAGTATTCTTGCGGCGATAGCGGTCAAGCTGGGTCTTGATGAGCGGTTCTTCGTTGAGGTTCTTGCCTTCCTCCTCATCTTCATCCACCCAAAGGTCGGGGAACATCTCGGCTATCTGGTTGGGCATAAGACCTGAAAAGATAGCGTTGCGTGCATACTGGGTGGCAGTGGGCAGGATGGAGAGCATGAGTTGCTCGTCGAAGGTGAAGTCGTCAGCAAGTTCCTTGGAAATCTCCCGCCACTGGTCGTAACGGAAGTTGTCGAACACGAGGAGGAAAACCTTCTTGCCCTCGTTGAGCAGGGGAAAGATGGTTTTCTTGAAGATGTCGGGCGACATGAGGGGACGGTTCTCGTTGTTCTGTACCCAAGAGAGGTAATTCTTGCGAATGAACTTGGCGAACTCATTGTTGGCCTCCGCCTTCTGCATACGAAGCATCTCGGTCATCTCGCTGTCGGTGTCGGAGAGCACCAACTCCCAAGAGACCAATTGCTTATAGACTTCCTTCCAATCGTCGAGGGTGCGGGAGTCGTTAATCAGCATTCCTATCGTGGAGTAGTTCTTCTGATAACCCGTATTGGTCACCTCAGTCTCGATGGCACGCTTGTGGAGGTGCTTCTTGAGAGTGAGGAAGATTTGATTGGGATTGACGGGCTTGATGAGGTAATCAGCAATCTTGGAGCCGATAGCCAAATCCATGATGTTCTCCTCCTCGCTCTTGGTGACCATCACCACAGGAACGGTTGGGTGGATTTCCTTGATGCGAGAAAGGGTTTCAAGTCCGCTAAGTCCAGGCATGTTCTCATCGAGGAAGATGAGGTCGAAGGAGCGTTCGTGGCACAAGTCCAGCGCGTCTTGTCCGTTGGTGGCGGTCACGACTTCGTATTCTTTCTTTTCGAGGAAGATGACGTAGGCCTTAAGCAGTTCTATCTCGTCATCGACCCATAGGAGAGTTCCATTCATTTGCTATTTGAATTTTGTCTGTTTCACATCCCATACCTCAGAATATAAAGTTATCCTCTTCCCATTCGTCTTCTTCCTCCTCCTCGTCTTCCGCTGGAGGTTCAGGCATTTCGGTGGGTTCGTCAAGGGAAGAAGGTTCGTCCTCATTGATGCGGAGGGAGCCGATGCGGTCGAAGTTCTCGTCGTAGAAGTCGAAGTAGTCGGCAAAGCTGAGTCCCTTCATCAGTTTCTTCAGATTCTCCTCGCTGATGATGAAGCACTTCAATCCCTCTAACTTGTATGCCATCTCTTCATTGTTGAAGAGGCGATGCATATAGATATAAGCCTCGTCGTAGTTGAGGAAAGTGCGCACCTGCATCATGTCGATGCCGTCACCCTGCTCTTCTGAAATGTCGAAGTTACGCACGGTGAAAGCTGTGAAGTTGTAACGTGCCATCTCGTAGAGGAGCTGGTTGACATCCACATCACCACGCTCGTAGGCAATGACGAACACGAAGTCGGTGTTCTTCTCCAAAGAGAAAGTGGAGTCGTTGGCAAGGGAATCGACCTCGTCGAAGAGTCCTCGACGGCGCTCCCAGATGCTGCCCATCTCGAACTTGCCACCTTGCAGCAATCGTCCTTCCTTGAGTCCCTTCACATAGAGACCGGCCAATTCGCTGACACTCGACTGCGGATATTTCTCCACCAGATTCCTCAAGTCTGTCAAGAAGTGCTCGCGGTCGCCCAGTTCGAGCTTGCTCATCGCCTCGAGGAACATGAAGCGCGCACGGTTTGCCCCTTCAGGATACTCACGCTCCATCTCCTGACTGTGGTAGATGACGGTCGAATAGTCGCCCATCTGGAAAGCATCATACGCAAGACTGTAGATGGAATCTTCAATCTGCTTGCCGTAACGCCCCTTGAACTCAAAGTTCGGGTCGGCAATGAGCTTTCCGTGTTCGTTGTCAGGATATTCGGTGATGAGCCGCTGCTTGTAGTCTTCCGCATCTTCTCGCCGTTCCATCCTCGAATAGAGTTGGAACATATTATAATACAATTCATCTATCTGTTCGAAGTCGGGGAAGTTGAGCAAGATACGTTGGAACGTACGTTCGGCCAACGGGAAGTTGTCCATCCTGTCCTTATAGATAATAGCAGAGCCATAAAGTCCCTCGACAAGTGCTGCATTGGAAGCCGCCATCTGCTCTTCGGTAAAGGGGATGTCCTTCAGGTAATACTCAGGGCGATGGGGGTCGTTGGCGTATTCGTCAGCCTTGATGGAGTCCTTCTCCTCCTTGGAGAGTTTCTTGCCCTTGTTAGCCTTGTAGATGCTGTCCTCGACGGCTGCGATGCTGTCTTGCACAGCTTGTAAGCTGTCAGAAAGTTCTTCTTCCTCGGGCTGATTGAAGTCGTTAAGCACCGTCTTGTTGCTACGTCTCCAGTTATCTTCCAGTTCACGCTTACCCCATTTCTTTTCAAACTCCGTCTTACCAGCACTCACTGCGGTAGGATTGTAGAAATACCAAACAGCACTCTGCTGCTGACCAGGACGGTTGGCAGCACCTTGCTGGGCATTGTTGTTGGTGCGCTGATTGGCGTTGTTTTGTGTATTGCTTGCCTCCTGTGCCCTTTTCTCCTCCTCACGTTCTTTCTTCTTCAGTTCTTCGATGGTCTTCTTGATTTTCTCCATACGGGTGACAGAATCGAGGCTCGCCATCATCTGAAGGCTATCCTGCAGTTCCACCGCCTGAGCAAAGGGTAGAAGCTCATCGAGAATCTTGCCACGTTCATCGGCCTCTTTATACTTCTCGTGTTCCTTATCCAACAAGCCCAACACCTGCGAATAGCATCCTTGGGCATCGACAAACTTCTCCTTATCCCAATAGAGTTCGCCCAAATGCAGCATCACCACACCCTTCTCCAAACCATTGCGAGTGCTCTTCTCCACACCGTCCTTATAAGCCCAAATGGCACGGGTAGTATCGCCTCTGGATAAATGAATATTACCAATGGCATAATAGACTTGGTCGAGATACTCCTTGTTCTTGGGGTTCTTCGCCATTGCTGTAAGTTTGCGAATCATCTGCTTCGCCTGCCCCTTTGACATCGCTTCCGTCATCTGAATCTTAGCATTGAACTCCAGTTCGTAAGGCGGATTGCTGCGGATGACTTTCTTGAAATGACGGAATGCCTCCGGATCGTGCCCAATCTTGTGGTAGAGCTGTCCCAAGAGCATGTGCAAGCGGGCTCGGGGAAGCCTCCTGTGTTCCGCTTTCAGGGCTTTCTCTATGTTCAGAATGGCTTCAGGATATTGTTTCTGACGTAGTTGAATGTCAGCCAACACAGAAGCCTTCAATGGTTCGAGATTGGTAGGGAAGCTGTCACGCTGAGCTTCTGTGATAAGGTTTTCTGCATCGTAGAACCATTCCAACTCGGCATAGCAACGAGCCTCCAAGATACGTGCCCTCGCCACGAGGTTGGGCTTGGTGGCATAGAGTCGTTGGAGATAGGCAAACGTGGAAGCGGCCTCCATGAATTCCCCCTTACGGAATTGAGCCTCACCCATCAGGAACCACGCCCTCCACAGGAAGGGGTTGTATTCTTTCTGACTCAGCCACATCTTGTCTTTGGCTGTCTTCGGCCGCGTCTTCTTCCATTCAGGACGTGCCGTGATGCTATGAGTCTTGATGGTCTTCTGACACTTCTCCACTGCACGGGTAAAATTACTGGAACCAAGCTTCTGGGTAGCAATGTTGCCCACCATATATAAGGGGATGATTTCTGTGAAGTTGTCCTTGTTGCCTTCTTCCTGCATCAAACGCCCTTCCTTGTAGGCCTCATTGCCATTGAAATAGGTATTGTAGCGAGCCTTGAAAGCATGCACACGACGAGTCAAGGACGTGTTCTTTTGGGTGGAACACGCTCCCAGCATCGTCAATGCCATACCAATATAAATAATATATAGAATTCTTTTCACACGCAAAAAGGAGGCAGCCATCTGTCTCCATCATCAATAACGAATAAAACAGCTTGTTTATTGTGTGGAGGCTGACGATTCTATCTTCCGATTGGGAGGCACCAACAGGATGCTCACCTCATAGAGCAGATACATGGGGAGACTGACAACGGCCAAGGTAATGGCATCGGAGGTAGGCGTGATGATGGCATCAATGATGAGAATCACGACAAGGGCATGACGTCGGAATTGCTGCATCTGTCCACGATGGAGAATGCCCATGCGTCCCAAAAGCCACGAGAGAATGGGTATCTCGAACACAATTCCCATCGCAAGAGAGAGGAATGTGAGGGTGTCGATATAACTCTCAAGAGAAATCAGATTCTCCACCGAACGATCTACTTGATAGCCAGCAAGGAAACGAAAGGTAATGGGGAAGAGTACAAAATAGCTGAACACCACCCCCAGCATGAACATCACGTAGGAAGCAATGATGAGGGGAGTGGAATAGCGCCGTTCGTTTTCGTAGAGCGCTGGTGAGACAAAGCGGTAGAGTTCGAAGATGATGTAGGGAGCCGCCACGATGAGACCCACGTAGAAGCTGGTGGTCATGTGTACCACAAACTGACGGGTGAGTTCTGTGTTGATGAGTTGCACGTCTGGCATCTCGCCATAAATGACAGGAAAGAACTCAGGGCTTTTAGGCCAGAAAATAAACCAAAACACCTCGTCTTTGAAACAAAAGGCGAGGATGGCGAATAGTACCACAACGATGATGCATCGCAGCAGCATTCGGCGCAGTTCTTCAAGATGATCCCAGAAAGTCAAAACAATTTACGATTTGACGATTTCGGATTTGTCTTGCGAGGGGTCGGTTTCCTCATCTGTGGTCACTTCCTTCATGCCATCCTTGAAAGCACGGACACCTTTACCAGCTCCCCGCATGAGTTCAGGAATCTTTTTTCCACCAAAAAGGAGAAGGACAACAACAAGAATGACGATAATTTCGGGCATGCCGAGACCTAAAAATAAAGGCTGTATCATATTTAAATATTTGGTATTGAAATCACCCTGTGCGTGGGCCAATCATAAAGTATTCTGTTTTAGTTTCTCCACAAATTCGTCTATGCGGCGCAACTCCATAGGAATACGGATGTTTTGTGGACAATGAGAGACACATGCGCCACAAGAGATGCAATGACTGGCTTGTCGCAATTTGGGCACTGCGCGATCATAGCCCACAAGGAAAGCGCGTCGAGCTTCTCGATAATTCTCAGCCTGCTGATTCTCAGGCACATTTCCCTTGTTCACACATTTATTGTAATGCACAAAAATGGCAGGAATATCAATGCCGTAAGGGCAAGGCATACAGTACTTGCAGTCGTTACATGGGATGGTAGGATAGGAAACATACAGATTGGCGATTTCATTCTCAAGCCATTCCTGTTCCTCTGCAGACAGAGGCACCAAGGGGCTATAAGTGCGAAGGTTGTCTTCCAAATGTTCCATATAAGTCATGCCACTCAGCGCCGTAAGAACGTTGGGTTTGGTGCCAACATAACGGAAAGCCCACGAAGCGACACTATCTTCAGGACGTTGTTGCTTGAGGGTTGCAACGATATGGTCAGGCATCTTCGAGAGGCGACCACCCAAAAGAGGCTCCATAATGACGGCGGGGATGCCCCGTTTCTCCAGTTCACCATACAGATATTCACCATCAACATTGCTGGGATTGGTTTCGTTTGCCAACTTCCAATCCACATAATTCATCTGAATCTGCACAAAATCCCAATGGTATTTGTCATGATTGGCCATCATGTAGTCAAACACCTCCACATCGCCATGAAAAGAGAAGCCCAAATTGCGAATAGTTCCCTTCTCACGTTGCTCCATCAGATAGTCAAGCACTCCATTGTCAAGGAAACGTTGATGAAGGTTGGGTAGGCCTCCTCCCCCAATGGCATGTAAGAGCAGATAGTCGATGTAGTCAGTTTGGAGATATTTAAGTGAGTTTTGGAACATCTTCACACCTTCTTCATACGTCTGCTGCTGAGGAGCAAAGTTACTCAACTTGGTAGCAATGAAATATTTAGAACGGTCATACCCTGACGCACTCAAAGCTATTCCCGTGCTTTCTTCAGAGTGTCCTTGACAATAGGCAGGGCTGGTGTCAAAATAGTTCACCCCATGATCGAGGGCAAACTTCACCAATTTGTTCACCTGCTCCTGATCAATCTCCTCAGGAGTGGGCGCACTGGGGTCTTTAGTCGGTTGGACCTGCTTGTTAGGCAAACGCATCATGCCATAACCCAAGATAGACACTTTGTCGCCTGTGCTGGGATTGGTACGATAGGTCATCTTGTCGGTAGGAATGACTCCCGTATGATGTCCGTTAGGGTCGAGGTCGCCTAAGTCACTACCTGTCTTGTTGGCACATGCAGCAAGGGTGGCAGTCGCTGTTGCGGCGCCTGCTATCTTCAGAAAATCTCGTCTGTTTACATCTTTCATATAGAATTGAAGAATTGAGGGTTGAAGAACCTTTAGCAACGAAGTTAATTGATTTTTTTCAGATTTCGCGATGAACCTCATGGCCTTCCACATAGATGGCGCTGAATGGACGGGCAGGACACAAGTATTCACACTTTCCACAGCCGATGCACTTCTCCACATCTACCACAGGGATGCGGAGAAGGTCATTCACATCACGCCTGTTCAGCATATTCCCTTCAGCATCATACCATTGTCCATCTTCTGGGTTCTGCTTGATATTCTTGTCGAGTGGCACCATTTGGATAGCCTGCGCAGGACAATGAGCAGCGCAGTTTCCACACCGCTGTTCTTCCGTAATCGGCAGACAATTCTCCTGAATCCATACAGCATGTCCAATCTGAATAGCAGTCTTTTCCTCTTTCGTAATAGGCTGGATGGCACCTGCTGGACAAACATCTGCACAACGTGTACATTCAGGTCGGCAGTAACCATTTTCATAGCTCATCGTAGGTTGGAGGAAGTGAGCCATATCGGTCGATGGCCTTAACACTTCGTTGGGGCAGTTGGCAATGCAGAGTTGACAAGCTGTACAATGCTGCTGCAAATTAGCCGCAGACAGGGAACCTGGAGGCATAAGAGGCGTCTGACGGGTAGGAGCTTGCTTGTCTTCAATTACAGCCAAACCGCCATCCGTAGTCTTCTCCTGCGCTTTCAAGGCAGCAGCTGCCATGGCAGTTCCTGTGATAGTGAGGAAAGAACGACGGGAAAGGTCGGACTCTTTAGCCTGTTCTCCTTTACTTGCTTGTTCACTATTCGTAGTCTTTTCCGCAGGCGCCAGATGCAAAGCCTGTTTGCCACACACCACTTGGCAATCGCCACAAACAATACAACGGGTATAGTCAAACTTAACAGGTTGTCCTTTCTCCACCTTGATACACGCGGATTTGCAGTTCTTCTCACAGAGACCACATTTGATGCACTTGTCCTCATCTACCTGCATCTTCAGACGGGCAAACTTCGCCACATAACCCAGCGTAGTGCCAACTGGACAGATGGTGTTGCAGTAGGTACGTCCATGCATGAAGGCGAAAATAAAAAGGATAAGTGCCGTAATGATGGCTATAATGCAGAGAATGAGAGGGTTGTTATGCGTCTCCACATAGTAGAAGAGATAATTATCATTTGCCTCCGACCACAGTGCAAGCATGTTGTTGATACCGAGGTATAGAGGCTGCAACAACGAGGACACCACACGTCCATAAGCACTATAAGGAGCCAAGAGAACGACACCAGCGTTGAAGCCAGCCAAAAGCATGATAATAAACACAGCCAACACAGCCAATCTCAACCATTTCTTGGGTTCTGAATAACTGTACTTGTTAGCAAACTTAGCCTTTTTGTTCTTGCGGAACAGTTTCCACTTGCCTATCCATGCAAAGAAATCCTGAAAGACTCCCAATGGACAAATGATGGAACAATAAATGCGTCCCAGGATGAGGGTAAGCACCAGCACTATCACGATGGAAATGAGATGCATAGCCAACACACTAGGTAAAAATTGCAACTTTGCCATCCATCCGAGATAAGGCTGCACAGTTCCTGTCACATCAAGGAACAAAAGGGTAATTCCCAACCAAAAGACAACGGCGAGAATCCTACGGAGAAGTTTTAGCATCGGTATTACTTTGAATTACGTCTTGTCATGTTTTGGCCACAAAAGTAGCTATTTTTTCCGAAAGAACACAACGTAAGCTAATTTTTTTATGAAACTTTCACAAAGAGTCATCCAAAACATTCAAAATACACCTAATTTACCCTTATTGAGGTACAAAAAACCATGTTTTGCCGAGATGGCGTATCGCTCATCTCGAGACAGCGTTTCAAAGGCTACGAAACGACGTATCAAGACCCTTGAGACATCGCCCCTCCGCCAACCCTCAAATTTAAACCCTCTTCTTCCCTCCATCCGTCCCTCCACATCTCTTCATTTTGCCACTTGAATTTTAGTGCAGTAAAGTACAAACCATCCTCTTTTCACATATTTTATATATCATTTTATGTTT
>JBGUMY010000363.1:0-1380 GCA_045117095.1 Bacteroidaceae bacterium
TACAGGCCTACCTGAAACCTTGTGGAAAGGTGGATTTGGACGTGCAGACCCTTCCCAATACGACTTTCTCCTTCTCAGCTATCGATGCTGGAACGATGACCAATGGCAAGCAAGGCAATATGAAGACTTGGATGCTGCTCAGTTCTGAGGTGAGGGGATATATTAATAATGTGGAATACTATTTCGAGTCGGATGATCAGGAGCATCGTCGTGCTGCCGATTTGCTGATGCTGACGCAGGGCTGGCGACGTTATGATTGGAACCTCATGTCTGGACAAACGACCTTCGAGAAGCCACAACCTATCGAAGACAAGTTCTATCTATTTGGCAAACTGGAGCCTTATCGCAAGCGCAATGAGGTTAGTTTCGTCAACTTGCAAGCCTTCCTCTACAACGAGAGTGGACAAAGTCTTTCAGGTGAGACCACAACGGATTCGTTAGGTAACTATGCTTTCTCTTTGCCGTTCCTTGATGGCGAATGGAAGATGCAGATTTTCACCCGCATCGATGACAAACGCAAGACTTTCCGTGTGGGCATCAACCGTCAGTTCTCACCTACACCACGTTATATCACACCTGTGGAGGCTTCTGTTCAGCCACCACTCTTACCCAATATGTTTGTGGTGAAGCCTGGTGATCCAGAGCCAGAGGAGGAGTTCATCCCCATCACCCAGAAAAACCATGTGTTGGCCAATGTGACCGTGAAAGCGAAACGCCGTTACTTTACCAACGATGATTGGAAATACAAGAACGAGGCGTTTGGAAGCAAATACGCCACACTCTTCTACGATATTGACCGCGAACGCGAGAACCTGCTCGACAAAGGTGAAAAGGAGCCGACCCTCTTCGAATTCCTTTGTATGAAGAATGCCCTTTTCAACAATCCAGAACTGAAAGACCTTCCATCGCCACAAATACCAGATAGTGAATCGGATGGCATGTGGCAGGGTTATATGTCATACGCCAATCGCCCCATCAAGTGGATTGTTGATAATGGTGAGACGCAGATGCTTTTGGACACGGCGCTCGCTGATCCTGTGGCGAGAATCCTTGGCACCAGTCCTAATAACGAAAACCTCTTCATCGAATGGGAAGAAAATGAGGGCAAGTATGCGATGATATCGAGCAATGTGGGCTGCACAGGAGATGCATTCTTCCCCATCTGGATGGAGGAAGTGAAGAGCCTTTACATTGTACCTGAGAGTCCACGCGAGACTTTCGGTGCTGTGCGCATCTACCTTTATACCCACAAGAAGTTCCCCACGGCCAGCGACAAAGGATTGCGTCGCACCTACTACGAAGGCTTCAATACACCTTCCACCTTCCAGATGGAGGACTATAGTGTCATCCCTCCGATGGCAGACTTCCGACGCACCATCT
>JBGUMY010000364.1:0-4825 GCA_045117095.1 Bacteroidaceae bacterium
AACCAAGGGACGCATATTCAGACTGTGAGGAGCCACGGGTGTGAGGCTGATGGTGTCGCTTTGTGGCACGATAATAGGACCTCCCACACTGAGCGAATAGGCGGTACTGCCGGTGGGTGTGCCAATGATGAGTCCATCTGCCTGATAGGTCGTGAGGTATTCGTCATTGATGTCCGTATGGATGGAAATCATCGAAGAGATGTCATGTTTCAGGATGGCGATTTCATTGAGGGCAAAGGGGTAATCCTTCAACTCCATTTCATCACATGAGATATTCAGCACACTGTGCTCTTCCACACCAAAGTTCCCATCGTAGATGTCTGCGATGGTGTCTTCTATATGATCAGGTGAGAAACTGGCCAAAAAACCCAACCGACCCGTGTTGATGCCGATGATGGGAATTTCCTTGTTGCCAACTCGGCTGGCCACATCGAGAAACGTTCCGTCGCCACCCATGCACACCACATAGTCTGCCGTGAACTCATTGGTGGTGATGATTTCACATGCTGGCACATAAATTTTCAGGTTCTCTTTCAGAAACTGATGGAACTGCTCTGGGATGGCAAGTTCTGCTTTCCGTTCAGCAGCAATAGCGAGAAATTTTTGCACGGCAGCACTCTTTCGCTCCTGATGTACGTTGCCAAAAAGGGCAAACTTCAGCCTTTTAGTCATATTTAAGAGTTTTTATTTGTGTGGTTTACGAAATAGTCGTACTTTTGCAGTGCAAAGGTACATCTTTTATTTGATAAAGAGTGCTTTAGGCATAGAAAAGTAACTTCTAATTGATATTTTTATATTAACATCTGACACATTATGGAAGAACTCAGTATTCTTGAACTTGCATCGAAGGGCGGATGGATCATGATTGTACTCGCTATCCTCTCGATTATCGCAGTGTATATTTTTGTAGAGCGTTTCTTGGCCATCCGAAGTGCTGGCAAGGATGATAAACTTTTCATGGATCGTATTCGTGACTACATGCAGAACAACGATGTGAAGTCGGCTATCAATTATTGCCGCAACACCAACACGGCTGCTGCCCGCATGATTGAACGTGGTATCAGTCGCATCGGAAAGCCTGCTGCAGAGATTCAGACCGCCATCGAAAACACGGGTAACCTCGAGATTGCTACGATGGAGAAACGTCTGCCTGTTTTGGCTACCATCGCGGGTGGTGCACCCATGATTGGTTTCTTGGGCACCGTCATTGGTATGGTGGAAGCTTTCTGGCAGATGAGCAATGCTGGTGGCAACATCGACATCAGCCTCCTTTCCGGTGGCATCTATCAGGCCATGATTACTACGGTAGGTGGTCTCGCTGTCGGTATCGTGGCGTTGTTTGGTTACAACTATCTGGTGGCGAAAATCGACGGTGTAGTGAATGAAATCGAAGCCAAGTCACTCACCTTCATGGACATCATTAATAATTAGGAACATGTTCAAAAGACGTACAAAGGTCACTCCGACATTCAATATGGCGTCGATGACCGACATCATCTTCCTCCTGCTCATCTTCTTCATGATTACGAGCACGATGGTGTCGCCCAATGCCATCAAGGTCTTGCTGCCACAAGGCAAAAAGCAGACCACGGTGAAGGCGACAGCGAGGGTGGTGATAGATAAGGATTTGAATCTCTATGCCGCTGCTGGCAATGATAAAGAGGAGCCTGTCACCTTAGAGGAACTGCCGCAAGTACTGAATGCGCAGATGAACGACTCCACCGAACTCTTCGTCTCACTCTATGCGGATGAGGCTGTACCCTATCGAAATATTGTTGAGATTCTCAGCATTGCCAACGAAAACCATTTCAAGATGGTGTTGGCCACAAGGCCTCCATCTTCCAAAGAATGAACGCTTTGATGCTTGCTTATGACCAAAGATAACAAAAAGAAAAACTTGAAGGCTGGGCTCACCACGCTCGTGGTGCATGTCGCACTATTTCTTCTGTTGGCAATTTTGACCCTTTCTGTGGCACATCCTGAAAAAGACAAGGAGGATGGTGTGCCTGTGTTATTGGGTATGGTCGAAGATGCTGGTGGTGAAGATTTAGGCGGTCTGCCTGCAGAAGAAGTCTCCTCCAACTCCCCCGAAGGTGAGGAAAATCAGTCGGATGAGGCTGAGGTTGACCCTGTTCCAGTGGCTCCTCCTCCTGCTCCCAAGCAAGAGCCCGCTCCTACTCCCAAACCACAACCTGTAGCCAAGCCGTTGATTACACAAGATCAGGAAAAGTCTATCGCTGCTGAGGAGGCCAAGAAGAAAGCCGCAGAAGAAGCGAAGAAAAAGGCGGCCGAAGAAGCAAGGCTTAAAGTAGAGGCCGAGGCAAAACGTAAGGCAGCTGAGGAAGCCGCTCGTAAGAAAGCTGCTGAAGAAGCTGCTAAGAAACGTGCTGCAGAAGAGGCTGCTCGAAAGAAAGCCGCAGAAGAAGCCGCTAAAAAGCGTGCAGAAGAGGAAGCTCGGCGGAAGGCAGAAGAGGAGGCTCGCAAAAAAGCCGAAGCTGACCGCAAGGCTGCAGCAGCCGCCAATAGTCGTGTGGCTGGTGCCTTTGGCAATGGCAACAAGGGTAATAGTGGCAATACCACTGGTAATGGGGCACAGGGTTCGCCCAATGGCAATAGCAATACAGGTGCTACTACGGGAACAGGTGGTCTGGGCACAGGCACTACTGCCAAGGTGGGCAATCGTTTGGTCGTGTATTTGGCTAAGCCTAACTATGCTGACCCCAGCAGCGAGGGTACTGTGCTTGTTTCTATTCAGGTCAGTGCTTCTGGTGCAGTTATTAATGCCACAGTGACCAGCAGCACCACCTCGTCTGCAGCCCTCAAGAATGCAGCCCTTGCAGCGGCTAAACAGTCCCGTTTCTCTGAGGGAGACAAAACGGAAAACGGTACCATCACGTACAAATTCAAACTGCAATAGATTCAAATTGTAAATAGTAAATTATCAAATAGTACATAATATGATTTACACATTTCTCGCTACTGGCTTCGAAGAAGTGGAAGCCATCGCCCCTATCGACGTGTGCCGTCGTGCAGGTCTTGAAGTAAAGACCGTGTCCATCACCGATGATCTTGCTGTTGTTGGTGCGCATGGCGTTCCTGTTGTCGCTGACTCTCTCTTTGATGACAATGACTACAGCGATGCCGATATGCTCTTCCTCCCTGGTGGAATGCCCGGTTCAACCAATCTTGATGCGCATGAGGGGCTTCGCCAAGTCATTCTTGCCCACAACAAGGCTGGTAAGGCACTCGCAGCCATCTGTGCAGCACCGCTCGTTTATGGCAACCTTGGTCTTTCAGAGGGTAAGAAGATGACTTGTTACCCAGGTTGTGAGCATTACCTTGTGGGTGCTACTTACACTGCAGCCCTTGTGGAGCGCGATGGACTGATGTTCACAGGCAAAGGTCCGGCTGCAGCTCTTGCGCTTGGCTATATGATTGTCGAACACTTCTGTGGCAAGGAGGTGGCTGATCAGTTGAGGCAAGGGATGATGTATGGCCATATAAGTGAAAAATGAACGCTGTTATCATTGTGGCAGGAGGGAAGGGACTTCGCATGGGAGGCGACATTCCTAAGCAGTTCCTGCCTGTAGGGGGCAAACCCATCCTGATGCGTACCATCGACCGTTTCTTGCAATACGATCCGTCGATGCAGGTGGTGTTGGTTTTGCCTGAAAGTCAGCAAGATTATTGGCGGTCTTTGTGTGAGCAGTTCCACTTCTCCCAACCCTATACACTCGCAAATGGGGGAGAGACCCGTTTCCATTCCGTCAAGAACGGACTTGCCAAAGTCTCTCTGGATGCCCTTCTGATTGGGGTGCATGATGGGGTGCGTCCTTTCGTTTCGCTCGAAACAATCCAAGCCTCCTATGAGGAAGCTGCACGTACTGAAGCTGTTGTACCTGTCATTGATGTGGTGGAGACGGTGCGCCATCAGGTGGAGGGTAAGAGTGTGACTGTGCCACGTGCTGAGTATAAACTGGTTCAGACTCCTCAGGTTTTTGCTGCTGAGCTGTTGCGAAAGGCTTACAACCAGCCCTATACGGAGTTCTTCACGGACGATGCCTCTGTGGTAGAACGCTTCGGACACGCTGTCACGCTCGTTCCTGGCAATCGTGAGAACATCAAAATCACCACCCCCTTCGATCTAACTATTGCTGACGCTTTAGTAACCTCCAATTCTTAACTTTCAATTCTTAATTCTCAACTTTCAATTCTTAACTCTTAACTTTTAACCCTCAACCCTTAATTCTTAATTTATGAAGTCTTTACTAACTTCGCTCTTCATCGGGCTCTCCACATTCACCCTTTCTGCTCAGAACTTGCAGAAGGGCGCGTATGGTTATCTCTATTGCCACATGAGTGACAATGGTGAATTTACGGCATACGCCCTCAGTCGTGATGGTCTTCATTATCATGACCTCAACGAGGGCAAAGCTATCATGGATGCTGGCGAGTTGGCTGGCATCGAAGGTGGACAGCGCGATGCTTATGTGTGTCGCAAGTCCGACTCTGGCAAAGGCTATCTCATGGTCACCACCGATATGTGTGTGGCGAAGAGCAAGCAGTGGTACAACTACGGTATTGACCTCTTAAAGAGCGATGACCTCATCCATTGGACATCTACTACTTTCGATTTCCGCAAAGGCAATGAAATCTTCTGTGACCCTGAGAGTCCGGACATCATTGCCGACTGGAGCAAGATCAATCGTGTGTGGGCACCTCAAATCTTCTGGGATCCAGACTATGTGTGGCCTAATGGCGACAAGGGTGGCTATTTTATCTACTACTCCATCTGGAGTTTCAACGAAGGTGACAAGTACGATCG
>JBGUMY010000365.1:0-2507 GCA_045117095.1 Bacteroidaceae bacterium
CGCCAAACGAGGGCATGTACGGTATAGTTATTGAAAGGCACATGAATCACCAACTGATTGCCCTTCTCATCGAGTTGAGGCACAATCGGCAACGAACCGAAGTTCTGCGTCTCGTAGTTGGTCACCTGCTCACCGTCCATTGACAAAGTCTGCTTGAAATAACCAAAGCGATAGAGGAAACCTACGGCACACATGTCCACATTGGAATCACTGGCCTCCTTCACGTAGTCGCCAGCCAGCATACCCAAACCACCCGAATAAATCTTCAGAGCAGAGTGAATGCCATATTCCATGCAAAAGTAAGCCACTGATGGACGACTCGTGTCAGGCTCCACTGACATATACTCCTTGAAGGAAGTATAGACTTTCTTGATACGAGCCATCAGCGCCTTGTCTTTCAGGATAGCCTCCTTGCGTTCATAACTCAGACGCTCCAAGAGCATCACGGGGTTGTGCCTCACTTCATGATAGGCCTCCACATCGAGCGCACGGAACATATCACGTGCTTCATAGTTCCAAACCCACCACAGATTGTGGGCAATCTCGTCCAAACACTTCAGTTCCTCTGGAAGCGTAGCCTTGACAGTCAACATCTTCCATGAGGGAGCATTGGCATAATCTACTTTCAGTTTCATAGTTTAATAAGCTTAATGATTCAATAAATATTCGATACAAAGGTAGTAATTAAAGTGAAAAGTGAAAAGAGAAAATTGAAAAAAATGCTATTATAGGTGTAAGTTTTCTTGATAATTCGTACCTTTGCAGCCGAAAAAGGAACACATTACACATTTATCTATATAGAACACTATGTGCGGAATCGTAGGATATTTAGGTAAGCGCAATGCTTACCCCGTCCTCATCAAAGGACTCAAGAGACTGGAATATCGTGGTTATGACAGTGCAGGTGTGGCGCTCCTCACAAAGGATGGCGACCTGCACGTGTACAAGACCAAAGGGAAAGTGGCAGATTTGGAGGCTTTCGCTTCTGACAAGGATACCACAGGTACTGTCGGCATCGCCCACACACGTTGGGCCACTCATGGTGAACCTAACTCAACCAATGCCCACCCACATATTTCTTATACAGGCAATCTCGCTATCATTCACAACGGCATCATTGAGAACTACGCCGTGCTCAAGAAGCAGTTACAAGAGCAAGGCATCGAGTTCAAGAGCAACACCGATACTGAGGTACTCGTGCAACTCATTGAATATGTGCGCCAGAAGCGGAATGTTGACCTTCTCACCGCTGTGCGTATTGCATTGCGTTCAGTCATCGGAGCATACGCCATCGCTATTCTCGACAAAGACGATCCAGACCAGATTATCGCAGCCCGTAAGAGCAGTCCTCTCGTTGTCGGCATCGGCGAAGAGGAGTTCTTCCTTGGCTCTGATGCCAGCCCCATCATCGAATATACAGACAAAGTCATCTATCTCGATGACAAGGACATTGCTGTTATCCGCAGAAACAAGGACGTTGAGGTGGTCGATTTCAATAACGAGAAAATGGAGCATGAGGTGACAAAAGTGGATCTTAACCTTGCTCAAATTGAGAAGGGTGGATACCCCCACTTCATGTTGAAAGAAATCTTTGAACAGCCCGATTGTCTGAAAGACTGCATGCGAGGCCGTGTGAATGTGGAAGCCAGCAACGTCACCCTCTCCGCCATCATCGACTACCGCAAACACCTCATCAACCCTCGACGCATCATCATCGTCGCCTGTGGAACCTCTTGGCACGCTGCCCTCATTGGCAAGCAACTCATCGAGGACTTCTGCCAGATACCTGTTGAGGTTGAGTATGCTTCTGAGTTTAGATACAGTAAGCCTGTCATCAACGAGCAGGATGTAGTGATTGCCATCAGCCAGTCAGGTGAAACAGCTGATACCCTTGCAGCCATCGAACTTGCCAAATCCAAGGGAGCGTTCATTTATGGTATTTGCAATGCCATCGGCAGCAGCATCCCACGTGCCACCAACACAGGTTCTTACATCCACGTAGGTCCTGAAATTGGTGTGGCATCCACCAAGGCATTCACAGGACAGGTCACAGTCCTCACCATGCTCGCCCTCGCCCTTGGCAAGGAGCGTGGCACTATTGACAACGTACGTTATTCATGCGTGCTCGAAGCCCTCAACGCCATTCCTGAAAAGATGGAGCAACTCCTCAAACTTAGCGATGACATCAAGGACATCAGCCGCATCTTCACATACGCCCACAACTTCCTCTACCTCGGTCGAGGCTACAACTACCCTGTTGCCCTCGAAGGAGCGCTCAAGCTCAAGGAAATCTCCTACATCCATGCAGAGGGATACCCTGCTGCTGAGATGAAGCACGGCCCTATCGCCCTCATTGACGATGAGATGCCCGTGGTGGTAATTGCCACTCACAACGCACTCTACGAGAAGGTGGTCAGCAACATCCAAGAAATCAAGGCCCGCAAGGCTCGCGTCATTGCCATCGTTTCTGAGGGAGACGAAACCATCCGAAAGATGGCAGATGCCGT
>JBGUMY010000366.1:0-2728 GCA_045117095.1 Bacteroidaceae bacterium
AGATATTGATGTTGGGCGTCCAGAAGGACAGGCTCTGATAACGTCCGATGCGTCCATTCTTTCGAGCAAGGTTGTTTTTGGCACGTGCCTCATCGCTGGAAGCCGCAAAAGCCCGCTCCACCAAAGCATCATCCCAAGTCGCAGCCAGTCCCATTGTGATGGGATAGACTGTCGCAGTGCCATTTCTGCCAATGCCATGCAAGGCTTCGTTCCACCAGTTGAATTCGGGGATGTCGAGCCGCTTGATGGCAGGTGAGGTGTGTTCCATCAGTTGCGCCTTCTCTTTCAGGGAGAGTCGGCTTAACAAATCTTTTGCCCTTTCCTCCGAAGAGAGATTAGGGTCTTTGTAGGGTTGGGCAAACGAAATCAGTACCGATGCGCAACCACAAATCAGGGTAATAATCTTTTTGACCATTATTGTTGATTTTTTGAGTTTGTGCGCACAAATATACAACCTTTTTCCGAATGTCCACGCCTTTTGGAAAGAAAAATCAAAAAAAACAGCACGAAAACGATTTTATTCTCGATAATTTAGTGTATCTTTGCCCATCGAAACATAAAAAAATTAATAAACTCTAACAATTATGGCTCAAGCAACAGAATTTAAGTACGCTCCTATGTTCCAGATGGGCAAGGATGAGACGGAATACCGACTGCTGACCAAGGAGGGTGTCTCCGTCGGCGAGTTCGAGGGTAAGGAAATCGTGAAGGTGTCGAAGGAGGCACTCACGCTGCTGGCTCAGCAGGCGTTCCACGATGTGGAGTTCATGCTGCGCCGCGAACACAATCTGCAAGTGGCAAAGATTCTTCGCGACCCTGAGGCCAGCGAGAACGACAAGTATGTGGCACTCCAGTTCCTGCGTAATGCAGAGACAGCTGCCAAAGGCATCTTACCTTTCTGTCAGGACACGGGTACAGCCATCATTCACGGTGAGAAAGGTCAGCAGATTTGGACGGGCTTTGAGGATGAGGAGGCGCTGAGTCTTGGTGTATTCAATACTTATACACAAGACAATCTTCGCTACTCGCAGAACGCTCCGCTGAATATGTATGATGAGGTGAACACCAAGTGCAACCTTCCTGCTCAGATTGACATCGAAGCAGTCGAGGGTGCTGAATACCGCTTTGTGATGGTGGCAAAGGGTGGTGGCTCTGCCAACAAGACTTACTTCTATCCTATGACTAAGGCGACCATCCAGAATGAGGGCACGTTGCTCCCATTCCTCGTGGAGGAGATGAAGCACCTTGGCACAGCGGCTTGTCCTCCTTATCATATCGCCTTTGTGATTGGTGGTACTTCAGCAGAGAAGAACCTGTTGACGGTGAAACTTGCCAGCATCAAATATTATGATTCTCTGCCTACCACAGGTGATGAGACAGGTCGTGCCTTCCGTGACATCGACTTGGAGCAGAAACTCTTGAAGGAGGCTTACAAGATTGGTCTTGGTGCACAGTTTGGTGGTAAATACCTGGCGCACGACATCCGTGTGATTCGTCTGCCACGTCACGGAGCCAGTTGTCCAATTGGTATGGGTGTTTCTTGCTCAGCCGACCGCAATATCAAGGCGAAAATCAATAAGGATGGTGTCTGGCTCGAAGTGATGGACAGCAATCCAACGGAACTCATCCCAGAAGAATATCGTCGTCCAGGCGAAGGTGGCAAGGGTATCGAAATAGACCTGAACCAGGGTATTGATGCTGTACGTGCCGAATTGACCAAGTATCCTGTATCGACTCGCGTCAACTTGAAGGGTACCATCATTGTGGCTCGCGACATCGCTCATGCCAAGCTGAAGGCTCGTCTGGATGCTGGCGAGGGAATGCCACAATACTTCAAGGATTATCCTGTGCTCTATGCAGGTCCTGCCAAGACGCCAGAGGGCTATCCTTGTGGTTCGATGGGTCCAACGACGGCTAACCGTATGGATCCATACGTGGACGAGTTCCAAGCCAACGGTGCATCGCTCGTGATGATTGCCAAGGGTAACCGTACCCAGCAAGTGACAGATGCTTGTAAGAAGCATGGCGGTTTCTACCTCGGCACCATCGGTGGTGTGGCAGCGGTGCTCTCTCAGTCGAGCATCAAGAGCATTGAGTGTGTGGAATATCCAGAACTCGGCATGGAAGCCATCTGGAAGATTGACGTGGAGGATTTCCCAGCCTTCATCCTTGTGGACGATAAGGGCAACGACTTCTTCAAGCAGTTGAAGCCTTGCGAAGGTTGTACGATTCTGTAACTGATGCGCTGGTTTGAACCCAATCTGCAACGTCTGCTCAGAGAGGCAGGCTCAGATGGCTTGCGAATCAATCATATTGTTCGCAACATCTGCAACATGGAGCCGCAGCTCTTTGGCGATGGTCACTCCTACGAGGAAGCATGGAAGGAAATCTATGGCTTTCTCAGAGGGGAGCATAAGAAGGCGGATTCGCCTTATAGTTATGTCATCAACAAGAAGACAGGAGCCGTGAAGCGCGGCTACTTCTTCTTCGATGGCAGCAAAGTGGCAGCAGATGCGCAGATGACCATAGAGTTTTAACAAAACAACCAACAAACTAAACCACTAAACATATATGGAAGATGTAAAAAAGTATTTGGGAGACGCTGAGGAGAAAATGGAATTTGCAGCCATGCACCTCGAAGAAGCCCTCAGCCGTATCCGCGGAGGACCTGCCAACGTGCACATCCTTGATGAAGTTCGTGTGGATTCATACGGCAGTAAAGTGCCAC
>JBGUMY010000367.1:0-3641 GCA_045117095.1 Bacteroidaceae bacterium
CGACAAATAAGATGCGCAAAGTTGAATGCGACCATCTTCACCAAGTTGATGAATGACAGCTGCTTGTGCCGACTCTTGGCGATTTTCGACCAAATCGACAAGAATGTTAGTGTCAAGAAAAACTTTCATCTCCTGTCAAGACCTAAAATGTATCTGGTTCGTTCATCCTCTGCCTCCTCAGGAGTAAGTCTTGTGTCTTCTATTAATTTTTTGATTCTTGGAGACACGTTGATTTCCGCCATCTTCTTAGCGAGGAATTCATCCTCAGCCTTGCGCTTAGAGGCTTGCGTTTCTCGGATGGAGTCCATCATGTATTCAACCACAGCGTGTTGCACGTTGAGGTCGACGCTCTTCAATAGGTCCATGTATGGAGCTAATGGGGAGGATTTGAGGGTTTTGGCTGCTGTTGTCATAATGCCAATATATAGTTAATTTTCGATGCAAAGTTACGATTAAGCGAGTGAAATACAAAACAAAATCGCTTTTATTTTTATTTCCGACCGAAAGTAACTACTTCCCCAACCCCAAAAAGGTTATTTGGTTATTTAGTTATTTGGTTATTTTTTTGTTTTTGAAAGTTGGGAAGATTAAGAAGATTATTGAGATGAGGAGGGGGTGTCAGATAGGTATATCTTCTTGCGCTTCTCATTGATATAGAAGCCTTTGGTGGGATGGGACACAGGGATTCCCTGAAGGGTGTAGATGGACGAAGAGGAACCATGAGGGAGGCTGTTATCCCTGATGGGGGAAACAGAAGAGGAGGGAGAAGGCATTGGGATGGAGAGCGTGCGGTCTGCCGTTCTGTCCTCACGATCTGCGTCGCCATAGTTGCTCAAGTCTTTCAACATGGAGTTGACCATGTTGGAGAGTTTGGTGAACTGATCGTCTGTTATAAACTTAAATGACTTGGCAAGATATCCTGCGTTAATGAGCGTTGATAAAGTGCTCCCCGCATCGGCATTGTCTGGTTCATCCCCTTCTGCATGGTAGAGGAAGGCATCAGCAGCCGAACTGGCTATCAAGGAATAGGCTGTGCCTCTGGAGCTGACGATGTCCACTGATGCGTCATGAAATCTTTTCCTTGCCACATCAGCGAAACCATCACCAGGAATAATCTCCGTAACACTACAGGTAGTAACCTCCGTGGAGGAAAGGTCGGAAGGAAGGGTGATGATCCGATAGTCGTTAGGATAGGAGATGAGGGATCCCGTGTTGACATCGTAGATGTGTTTTGAGAGGTCACCATTATAGTCCTTAATAATATCAGAGGTGTGGACATGGCCTGTAAAGATGACCCGAATGCTAGCATCTGCCAAGGCGTTTCGCACTGTGGCATAGTCTTGAATCGCCATCGACTCCATATAGAATTCCGCACCTGTGAAGTGGGGGATGATTGGATGGTGCATCATCGCCAAGACTTGCTTTCCGCTGTCAGAGGCGGCTTTCGCTTGGTCGCAGACCCAATGGAGCGTGGTGGATGAGAGCAGTCCGTCACGACCTGAATCGATGCCTATCACCACCAATCCAGGAAAAGGTTCACAAGCATAAGTGAGCGTGGTTTCCTCGCGCTCAGAGGAACCAAAACCATAATCGGCATAGAGGGTGGCCAACTCAGCCATCGTCAGGGTCTCAGCAGGAGTGGTGGAGGCACCATCATAGTATTGGGCATTGCTGGTGCCCCAATCATGATTGCCAGTAATGACCAATGTCGGTATGCCAGCATCCTTCAACTCGTCCAGCTTTCCCTTGACATAGTGATGACAGATGGCTTCGCCGTCTTTGGTGAGGTCGCCCGTGATGAGCACTAAATCAGGGTGAATATCAGTCTTAATCCTGTTGACCATTTCATCAAACAGCGTTTTGCTGTAGTCCAACATCTTATGGGCAGAATTGAGGAAGTTGGTCCATGCCTCGCCTTCGCTGACCACCAGCGCAGGATCCATGACATGAGGATCGGACAGCACGAGAATCTTCAGGTCTTTGGGGGGTGTGCCAGCAGGGAAAGCATCGTCCCCTGCTGGCAACCAGCTTCGTTCAGCCTGAGCAGTGGAGCATAACACAAAAAGCATGATGACAGCCATCAGGATGTTTGTAGCACATTTAGTCATAAAGAAATCTTGTCTTCAATATGCCTCGTCTGTAGCAATCTCTTGCTTGTCAATCTTTTTGCTGTCAATCTTGCGCCATGCCACAACGATGTAGGCAAGGACAAATGGGATGAGGAAACTCACGTAGGTCATCGTAGTGAGCGTGAACTCGCTGGAGCAGGAGTTGGCAATCGTGAGCGATGACTGGAGGTCGGCTGTGGATGGATAATAGGCCGTGTTGTTCCAACCTGCGCAGAGCAAGAGCGCCAAGACGGTGAGCACCACACCAATGCCCGTGAACCAGATACCGTTATGAGAGGGGCAAGCAGGGGGCAAAGAGCGAGAAGAGAGTTCCTTGATGATGCCATAGAGGACAAGCACGACACCAATGAGCAAGAGCACAAGCAGATACCACATCTCCAAGAAGTTGTGGAAGTACTTGTAAGGCTCTACTGAGATGATGCCCAAGACGGGGTCGTAAGCATAGCCATCCTTCAGGAGCAAATGAACCAGATACGCCACAAAGAGGATGAGGAAGGCGATGGTGCTGCCTAAGAGCCGTGTGCGAGCACGCGAACAAATGTCGGCATCGTTTACATTATTTATAATATAAAGCGTACCCAAGATACGTGCCAAGAAGAACACAGCAAAGCCGAACACCAGCACCCACGGATTGAGCAGAGCATCCAATCCATGAGAAGCGTTCGCCCACTGGCTGATGACAGGGGAAGGGGCAAGGGGCGAGAGTGTTGCCAAATTTTCCTTGGCAACGATAAAATTGCTGCCCTCAAAAAAAGTGGCGACAGCTCCACCCAAGAGCAGAGGTCCCAAGATGCCATTCAGCACGAGGAATGTCTGAAAGGTCTTGACACCCAACAAATTGCCGAGTTTGTTCTGGAACTCATAACTCACCGCCTGCAAGACGAACGAGAACAGGATAATCATCCACAGCCAATAGGCACCACCAAAACTGGTGGAATAGAACAATGGGAAGGAAGCGAAGAACGCGCCACCAAAAGTGACAAGCGTAGTGAACGTGAACTCCCACTTGCGACCTGTGGAGTTGATGACAAGTCGACGTCCCTCAGCATCACCACCTAAAGAACCGACCAAGGAATTGGCTCCCTGCACAAAGAGCAGAAACACCAACAAGGCTCCCAACAACGAAACGAGGAACCACCAATATTGTTGAAGAAATTCGTAAGACATCATGTTATTTACAATTTGACGATTTACAATTTACGATTGGTACTCTGGTCCCTTTTTGATTTGCTTCATCAAGATGTTGATTTCCACCGCCAACATCGTGGTGAAGAGCACAAGGAAGATGAAGAAAGTGATGATGACACTCGACGAGGCGAGGTTGCTGACTGAGGCACAGGTGGGTAACATGTCCTGAATCGTCCATGGCTGACGACCAAACTCTGCGACAAGCCAACCGCTCTCGGAAGCGATATAGGCCAGCGGAACCATAGCGATGGCCGTCCAATGCATCCACTTGGGCGCTGCTGTGATGTCCTTCTTATAAACAAAGAAGAGCACGACCATGAAGAA
>JBGUMY010000368.1:0-6329 GCA_045117095.1 Bacteroidaceae bacterium
TCTCCTGCATCTTCAGAAGAAAAGGAAAGAGCTCGACTGGCATACGAGATGTTCAAGCGTAACTCACCTGACTGTCCGTTGTTCCGATGAGCCTTCCTGACATTTCCATTCGAGTGCTGACACCCGAAACTGACCTTACTGCGTTCAAGTGTGCCGAAGGCGACTTGAACGAATTTTTGTTGGATGAGTCCAAAGATTATCAAACAGAATATCTTGCCGTCACCTACCTGCTTGTTAACTCGGAGAATGGTGATATCATTGCCTATTATAGTCTGCTGAATGATGTGGTTCGCCTCAATGAAACTGAGAAAAGCGTGCGTAACCGGATCAATCGGAAGATTCCATTCAGTAAACAGCGGAATCATTATCCTGCAGTAAAGGTTGGACGTTTGGCTGTAAGTGAGTCGTATGCAGGAAATGGAATCGGACGACTTATCCTTGATAGTGTGAAATATGTTTTTACTCATGGAAATCGGACGGGATGTCGTTTCGTGACAGTCGATGCACTTACTTCTGCAACGGGATTCTACGAACACAACAAATTCCGCTTTTTTACAGAAAAGGATAAGGACGATGACACTCGACTGATGTATTTCGACTTGAAAGATTTCGGATAGTCGTATTTGCACACATCTCACAATCTTTCTCATATTGGCAGCACAGAGCTTCCCAGCCCTGCACTGCCCAAAAGTGATATGCTTGCAAGCTATCATCTAAATCTTTTATTAATTATACTATCATAAAGAAAAACTATCGCTTCTTCTTGTTCACTATTGAGGAGTCGGACCAAGCACGATTGATATATTGACTACATTCAATGCGAACAGCTGGACCCACCAACAACTCAGAGGATGCTTTTGCCTGCTTGTCATAAATGACCTCGCCATTCTTCCAACTTTTCATGAGCACCCATTCGTTGGGTAGCCAAATGTCGCCTTTCACATCAAGCAGGAGGATATGGTAAGTCTGCTGACATTGATGGACTAGGATGGTGTATTCCTCATGAAGAGGGGTGTATTGCTCCATGGTGAAGTAGGTTTGGATGGTGCTGTAAGGAACAGACAATGCGGGCACATAAATGTCGGGAATGAACTCATAGAACAGATAGGGGTGCAGGTCAAGGTATGCCCAGATGGTTGCCGTCAGTTGGCGAAGCACATCCTCCATCTGCTCTCTGGAATGTATTGTGTAGATGATGCCTTTGGTTTCAGAATGGGATGGCGATTCTAAAAGTCCTGTTCTTACATAAATCATATTATCCCAAGAGGGCTTGATGGGGCAGTCGGCATCGTGACTGAGGTAGAGGTCACGACTTTCGATTCCCTTCTGCTTAAAGATGGGCTTGATGCGTTTAGCAAACCCTTTCTTGTCAAGCAGTTCGTGGGTCATGTTATAGACGCTGTCAGGGGAGTAATAATAATTGAACCTGCCATACCCCTCGAAGGCATTTCCGACAACGGAGTCGGGCGTTTCAGAGTAATGGAATCTAATAATTTCAGGTGCTTCAAGGAATTCGGCAACTCTGGAGTCACCAAACCTCTGCATTTTATCTCCTTGGGGATATTCTCTTAGCGCAATAGAATATTGCATGCTGTCCACATCGCCTTCGTGATACTCCCACATACTACTATTGGAGGGCTTCACTTTGCAAGCCAGCGACTTGCAGAGGTTCAAGAGCGCATCGTGCACAATCTGATCCTTTTCTTTCACTTGGTCAAACTTTCTGTGAGCGTCTTCGTGGAGAGAATCAGTCAGGTGGTCACCTGTCAGTTCGTCGGGGACGACGTCATCATAGTTGTATAGATCACATGTGATGTTCACATTCTTGTGATGCTTCCCATCATAACTGTATTTGATTTCTACGTCATCTCTCCAAGATGAATGTCCCACCGTGAAGTCCCACTTTTTGGGGAAAGACCTCACATAGTCAACCAAGCTGTCTATGTTCAGCACATTCCCCACTCCGCTGTAGATGTCAACTGAGGTGAGCCCACCAGCATTGTTCTCTGGTGTAAGGTTGTAGCACGAAGAGGCTGTTGCCACAATAAGAAAGGCAGATGCCACTTTGGATAAGATTTGTTTCATGTCCATTTTCCTATTTTTTTGTTTTATTTGATTATTCTCGAAATATATTTGGTTCTTTACTCACTTATCCGTACCTTTGTACCCGAAAGTATGAAATCATTTAATCGTCATGGACTATGACTTTCTTAAATCAATTTCACAAGGAGGTGACGGAGCGCAAGATGCGGAAAATAGCCGAATCGAAAAAATCGACGATGAGCTCCGCAGACGCTGCCAACTATATGAAGCGCAATCTGGAACTGGCCAAGCAGATGTGACTCCGTACGAACGGGAACAACGCATGGCAGAGCAGATGGCGAAGGCTGGCGGCTATTGGATTCCAATGATGCAAGTGTTGAACCTTGGTGACCCTGGTCCCTGTGGCAACGAGAATGACACCTACGTAGCTGGTGACATTGTTTATAAGGTGAACAATCTGCTGAACAGCGGTAGTATTGTGGCACTGCTTGAAAAAGTGCTGATGCACAACCTGCTTTTCCCAGACACAGCATATCAGTTTCACGGCTTTACGGGCTTCGATGGACGCACCGTCATGCCCATTCTGAAACAGAATCTTGTAAAGAAAGCCACCCCCGCTACACAAATTATGATTGATACCTATATGGCTGCCCTTGGCTTTGAGAAAGCGGGCAGTGTTGGACGCTTCTCCAATGGTCACTATATCGTTTGGGATGTCATACCTCGCAACGTATTGGTTGATGCCGAAGGTGACATCTTCGTAGTTGACGCTGAGATCAAACAACTCTGACACCATTTCATTTCTTCTTGTTCTTCTTGTTCACTATCGAGGACTCGTTCCACACAGGATAGCCGTTTGACTCTTGGGCCAATCTTGCGGAGTAGCGGTCAGTTTGCTCGGACGTAATCTTGATGTTCTTGTTGAGCGTAACCTGCCCATTCTTCCAACTCTTCATAATAGGCCACTCTTTGGGAAGCCAAAGATTGCCTGTAGTGTTAAGAACAAGGATATTGTAGTCATCTTGATATTGATGGAAGAAGATGGCGCATGCTTCATGTGGAAGGGTGTACTGATCCATCGTAAAGAGGTCTTTGATGCTTCCATACGAAAAATTTGGATCGGGCAGAGATTTGTCGGGAGAGAAAGTATAGAACATATAAGGGTTCTCATCAATATATTGCCAAATGACTTCCTTCAGTTGGTTCATCACACTCTCCATCTGCGCCCTGGAGTGCATTGTATAGATGGTGCCCTTGGTTTCTGAAACAATATCTTTGGTGTCTGCTGGGTTTTCTGTGATGAATTCTCTGGTCCAAACCATATTGGAGAGGGCAGGTTTGATAGAGCAGTTCGCATCGTGAGAGATGTAGATGTCCCTACTTTCTATCCCTTTCTGCCTGAATACAGGCTTGAGGCGTTTAATGAATCCCTTCTTGTCAAGCAACACACGGGTCTCGTTCTGAACGCTGTCGGGGCTGAACTCATAGGTGAACGAGCCATATCCTTCCCTTCCAAGCATTCTCGTGATAGAATCGTTGTAACTATTAAAAAAGAACTCAACGATTTCAGGTGCATGACTATAGCTTGTCGTGCCTTTCCGACCATTCCAGATTTTCAAGGTGTCCCCCAGAGGATATTCTCTTAGTGCGATGCGATATTGCACGCTGTCCAAGTCGTCATGATGGGTTTCCCACATGCTGCTGTTGGAGGGCTTCACTGAGCAAGCCAGAGACTTGCAGACGTCGGAGAGGGCTTCATAGATTCTGTCATTCTGCTCCATCTGCTGCTGATGCCAAGAATCCTGAATTTGCAGGATGGAGTCCATCTTGGCATTTCCTGTCATCTTAACTGGCCGAGGGTTCATGCGGTCACATGCGATACGAACCGTCTTATGATGCTTTCCATCATAACGATAATCGATATCTATATCATCCCTTGTCGAATAGTAACCTGAGATGGGTTGTTTGATGGCTTTCACATATTCGACAAGGCTGTCTATGTTCAGCACATTCCCCACTCCGCTGTAGATGTCAGCAGAGATGAGCGCACCAGCATTATTCTCTGGTGCAAGGTTGTAGCACGAAGTGGCTGTTGCCATCAGCAGGATGGCAAGGGTTATTTGCATTTGATTTCTTTTCATACGTCTTATCTGATATTTAATAATTGACTGAAGGCATCATGCTGGGGGCAGGTCTCACGGATGTCGTAGATGGTGGCATAATCGTTAAGACCATTGTAGAAATTCAGTACCTTGGTTTCTTCGGGCACAGGCTCGAAAGGGTAGAAACCGTCATTGGGACAGATGGCACCCAAGAACTTGTACTTGTTGCCGTCAGCATCCGTGATGTAGGCATCATCCCTGATGGCAATGCTGTCATGATGGTTGTCTGAGAGGAGATGAAGCACGGTTTTATCTTCACAGAAAATGACATCCTTTACATAAAGATTGGAATTGTGGTAACAATGTGCCCCACGCCACATCTTGCCTTTCAACTGGGGAGGCAAAGGTGTCATCTCATCATGATGGGCATCGAAGTGCTTGCTCACAAGATTTCTGACAGGTTCCATCACCTTCGGAGTGGCAAAGGCGCTAAGAGCAACCAACACCAAAGGGAGGACATAAAGCACCTTGCCGTATTTCCAGAGACTGGAAGGACGTTGACGCATCATCGTGACACGACGCTTCACAAGGCTGTGGTTGAAGTTGTTGGCAACGGACAAGGAACTGATTCCAACGGCTTTGCGGATAAGCAGGTTAGCATATTGGGAGAGGCTGATGCCTTGTTGCAGCACATGGCGGTCTGCTTCGTACTCATGCACATCGCGAAGACTCAAGCCGAACAGATACACCAACGGATTCCACCACTGAATCATCTGCACCAACGTGAGCAGGAGGATGTCGAAGGAGTGATGATGAAGGATGTGACCCTGTTCGTGCAGCAGGATTTCCTGACGCTGTTCATCATAGTCTTTCTTGCTGATGACAATGCTGCGCATCCAACTGCATGGGGTGACATCGTCAGCATGACAATAGATGGTGATGCCGTCCTTTTCCTCTTTCCAAACACATCCACGACGCATCAACATGCCCATACGAGTGAACTGCCCTACCCTGAACAACAGCACCAACATCATACCCACGAAGCAAAGGACGCAGAGGATGGTGTACCAAGACCACGAACTGTCGTAGGGAGCATCAGGAGCAACCTGTTCACGTATCTCCATCGGCACAGGAGTTGTCACCTCCATCTTCTCTGCTGCTGGCACAAAAAGCCCCCTAACCCCCAAAGGGGGAAGGCTTACGCGATGCACCCAGGCAGGCACTTTCTCTTCTGGCAACAAACGTTGCGTCAGCCCTTCCCCTTTGGGGACTGAGGGGCTACACAAGGGCAGCACCATCGACAGCACCAGAATGGCAAGCAGCACGATGCGGTTGAGACGGAAGAAGGTTTCCTTCCGCAATATCAGCGTGTAGGGCACATAGAGCAAGGTGAGCACAAACGCCGACTTGATGGAATATATTAATAATGAGGACATTTGAAGGGTTGAGAGTTTAGGGTTGAGAGTTTGGGGTGTCTTCTTCGAGGAGTTTCAATAGTTCGCGAACATCATCAGCTGATAGGTTTTCCTCCTTGACGAAGAAACTGAACATCGACTTGATGCTGTTGTCGAAGAAGTTCTTCTTCACTTCTTTCATCGTCATGCGAGTATATTCGGCACGTGTGACCTTCGCCACATACCATTGCGTCTTGCCTTCGCCCTTGTTCTTGAAGTAATCCACAAAACCCTTCTCGTAGAGCACTTTCAGATAGGTGGCGATGGTGGTGTAGGCAGGCTTGGGCTCTTCGTAATGCTTCATGATGTCCCAAGCACAAGCGGAGTGATTGATGTCCCACAGGATGGACATCAGCTGGAACTCAGCCTTCGTAAGTGTGTTCTCTTTTCTTTTCATACGTTTTATCCCTTTTAGATTTCTGGTTGCAAAGTAACGGCAAAGAAAGCAATCTCGCAAGACTCCGATATCGAAATCTTGCGAGAAAGGGGCGTTTTTAACGTTTATTCTTAGTAATAGAGGGAATTGTCGGAAATCGAAGGAAAGGAATAGGTAAGTCGAGGGTATCCACAAAACCCCTCTTTTCGATGCTTTTCCCTATCCTTGAGGCAATTTGGCCACAAAACGAAAAGCCCCTCTTTCGTTCCATAATGGCAGGTTATTTCCAAATAAGGGAGGGTTATTTTCCAATAATGCTGGGTTATTGGCTGATAAGGAACGCTTATTTTATGA
>JBGUMY010000369.1:0-2164 GCA_045117095.1 Bacteroidaceae bacterium
TTCAGTGCTTCGTTTCTGTTTGAAAAGCAACAGGAGGATTAGCAGAGTTTGCGTGAACCGTCACCAATCACCACGTCGATGACGATAGGCTTCTTGCCATATTTCTCCTGGAACTTGCTGACAGCCGTTTTCACGAAGTTGTCATACAGCTCTTCTGCCACGAGGTTGATGGTGCAACCACCGAAACCGCCACCCATGATACGTGAACCCGTCACAGAGCAGTCTTTGGCGATGTCGTTAAGGAAATCCAGTTCTTCGCAAGAAACCTCATACTCCTTGGACAGGCCATAGTGAGTCTCGTACATCTTCTGGCCAACGGTCTCATAGTCACCTTTCTCCAGTGCGTCGCAGACGGCCAATACACGGTCTTTCTCACCAAGCACGAAAGTGGCACGCTTGATGTCTTCTGCCGATACTTTACCCTCAATCTCCTTCAGCTCTTCCCAAGTGGCTTCACGAAGGGTTGTGATTTCCTTGTCTGGGTGCAGTTCCTTGATGGCCTTCACACAGTTCTCGCAAGAGCGGCGACGGTCATTGTAAGGAGAACCTACGAGTTCATGCTTCACACAAGAGTTGATGAGCACAAGTTTGTAACCCTTTGGATTCCATGGGAAATATTCAAACTCACCAGAGCGGCAGTCAAGACGCATGAGGTTGCCCTTCTTGCCATGGACAGAAGCGAACTGATCCATGATACCACAGTTCACACCGATGTACTTGTGCTCAGTGGCTTGACCCACCTTGGCAAGCGTCATCTTGTCAATCTTGTTGTCACCAAAGAGGTCGTTGATAGCGAATGCATAGCAACTTTCAAGGGCGGCAGAAGAAGACATACCTGCACCGTTAGGCACATCACCAGCAAAAGCTGTGTCGAAACCCTGTACTGGAACACCCAATGCCATCATTTCACGAACTACACCAAAAATGTAACGGAAGTGACTGGCCTTTGGACCCTTCTCATCGTCGATGGAGAACTCATCGTAATCTTTCAGGTCAATGGAATATGCGCGGACAGTACGAGTCCCATTAGGACGTACCTCGGCAATCATGCCTTGTTCTACTGCGCCTGGGAACACGAAACCACCATTGTAGTCGGTGTGCTCACCAATGAGATTGATACGGCCAGGTGAAGCGTAAACTGAACCTGGCTCACCACCAAGATGCTTGATAAAACGAGTTCTTACATCATCAATTTTTAGTCTCATAACGAATTGGTTTTTTATTAGGTTATAAAGTTTTGTTTGTATAGTTGATTAATAATTATTTGGAAAGTCCAATCTTGGAACCGAAGTTGCAGAACCAGAAGAGGTATGCATAGTACACAAACATGAGGCACATGGCAATGATGACACCTGCAGCGTCAACCACAGCACCCATGATAGGCATCAAAGTGGCAGCGCCAATCACACCCACGTTGATAACACCAGAAGCAGCCTTCGTGTGAGGACCAAGTTCTTGCAAACCGAGGTTGAAAACAAGTGGCCACATCACAGAGTGGAAGAGACCTGCTGCCAGCATCAGGTAGATTCCCACCATAGAGCTTGCTGCCAGTAATGAGGCAACGATGCAAAGTGCGCCAAGGCCGATGCAAGCAGTGAGAAGAGTGCGAGGCTTGAACTTGGTGAGGATACCTGCACCGATGAATCGGCCAACCATCATACCACCCCAGTAGAACATCAAGAGGTTGGTGATGATGCTGGTATCATTCTGTCCAAGTGCCTGAAGGCGATAAGGAAGCATGGAAGGCACACCAATCTCAACACCCATATACATGAAGATACCGAGGGCACCGAGCCATACGTGGGGATACTTAAAGCAAGAGCTCTTGTACTGCTTCACTTCGCCTGAAGCCTCTTCTGCCTGCTTGCCCTCATCAATCTTCGGCAACTTGAGGACGATCAGAATGGCTGCAATCAGCAATGTGAAGATGCCGAGACCAAGGAATGGGCCTGGCACTGCTTCTGGTTTAGGCTCTTGGCCAGCGATAATCACCGTCGTGATGAAGATGGGCGCAACCGTTGTGGCTACGGAGTTCAGTGCTTGTGAAAGGGTCATGCGGAAAGCCCCCTTCTCTGGAGAACCAAGCACCATCACGTATGGGTTGGCCACATTCTGAAGCATCACAATACCCAATGCAACGACAGTCATGCTGCAAAGAAACACT
>JBGUMY010000370.1:0-8036 GCA_045117095.1 Bacteroidaceae bacterium
GATTGGTTATGTGGATGAGGACACGTATGTGATTGAAGGCCCTACCCCATTCAATATGGAACAGGAGGAGTTGGCGCTGCGTGGCAAACACAACCTCTACAACTCGCTCGCTGCAGGCATCACAGCCGATTTGGCTGGTGTGAGCAACAGCCAGATTCGTGAGGGATTGAAGACGTTCGAAGGTGTGGAACATCGTTTGGAAAAGGCGGGTAGAGTGCGTGGTGTTGAGTTCATCAACGATTCGAAAGCCACCAACGTGAACGCTTGCTGGTATGCGTTAGACAGCATGCGAACGCCAGTCGTCCTCATTTTGGGTGGTAAAGACAAAGGTAACGATTACTCAGAGATATTTGATTTGGTGAAGGAGAAGTGCATCGGCCTTGTCTTCTTGGGTGTGGACAATTCCAAGTTGCATGCGGCATTTGATAGTTTTGGCATTCCAATAGCCGATGTGAAGAGCATGAAAGACTGTGTGGATGAGTGCTACAAGATGGCTAAGCCAGGAAGTACCGTGTTGTTGAGCCCCTGCTGTGCAAGTTTCGACCTCTTCAAAAACATGGAGGACAGAGGGGATCAGTTCAAAGAGTGCGTGAAGAATCTCTGAGAATTAAAAGTTAAGAGTTTGGGGTGATTATCATTGAGTAAAGATAGAGTAATATGGGAACATTTGTGCAAGATTTCTTGGGAGGCAAACTCTTCAAAGGCGACAAGGGTGTGTGGATGATCTATTTCTTCCTGTGCATGATTTCGCTGGTGGAAGTGTATAGTGCGTCGAGTCGACTGACTTTTGAGGGGGGGCCTCACTGGCAACCGATGGTCAGTCAGGCAGGTTTTCTGTTTGCAGGTCTGATCATCATATTGTTGGTGCATCGTATTCCTTGCAAATGGTTCATGTTGTTCCCATTCATCCTGTTACCTGTAGCCATTCTCCTGCTGCTTTGGACTGCTGTGTTAGGTGGTGGTAGTACTGTGAACTCGACCAATCGTTGGGTCGATTTGTTTGGCGTACGTTTTCAGCCATCAGAAGTAGCAAAAGCTGCGTTGCTGATGACGGTAGCGGTGGTGCTGGCCAAAACCCAGACGGAGAAGGAAGAATGGGTGAGAGGCAAGAAACGCAAGATTGTAGGAGCCATCAAAGGAAAACGCTACTTGGCCTTTTCGATTGTAGGGAGTGCAGCCTTGCTGATTTGTGGACTCATCTTTATCGATAATGTGTCCACAGCCCTGATGCTCTTCTTGGTAGTTGTGGTGATGATGTTCATCGGACAAGTTCCGAAGGATTTGATGTTCAAAGGCTTGGCAGTCATCATCGGCATAGGGGCATTCTTTGCAATGACCGCCCTCGCTGTTCCAGAGTCCACCTGGCAAGACATCCCAGGTTGTAAACGTGTAGTGACCGTGAAACACCGATTGGAAAGAAAACTCCACATCGGGGAGAAGAAGGTGGCGAATGTAGCACAAAAGACGGATAAACAGGCTTATCTTGATGACGATAATTCACAAACGACCTATGCCTCCATTGCCATTGCCAACTCCGATGTGATTGGCGTAGGGCCAGGCAACTCTGTTCAACGCGACTTCTTACAGCATGCGGAATCCGACTTCATCTATGCGATTATCATTGAGGAGTTGGGCGTCCCAGGGGCATTCTTTGTGGCATTCCTCTATTTGGTGTTATTGATACGTGTGGGAAGAATTGCACAGAAGTGTCCCAGTTTCTTCCCTGCCTATCTGGTACTGGGCTTTGGTATCATGATGGTGTTGCAAGCTTTTGTCAACATGAGTGTGGCTGTAGGCTTGATTCCTGTAACAGGACAGACGTTGCCCCTCATCAGCAAGGGAGGAACATCCATCCTCATCACAAGCTTCTATATTGGCGTGATTCTCAGTGTGAGTCGTTATGCGGAAAAGAAAGAACGGAATGCCCCCTTAGTAGAGGCTGTCATCAATGGTGAAACGAGTGAATATTACACCGATGGAGGGATGTCTTGAAGTCAAAAGAGTCGGAGAATAGCGGAAAAGTAAAACAAAAGAATGATTTTGTGGCATTTATTGCGAATAATCCATTGATTATTTGTATCTTTGCCCATTCAATAAAGGACTGTTGGTGAGAAAAAGAAAATGGAAGGGAACAATACATTGAGAGTGATTGTGAGCGGCGGTGGAACTGGCGGACACATCTTTCCAGCTGTGTCAATTGCCAATGCCATCAAAAAGAAGCATCCAGAGGCAGAAATCCTGTTTGTGGGTGCAGATGGGCGTATGGAAATGCAACGTGTCCCGGCTGCAGGCTACAAGATCATCGGATTGCCAGTTCGTGGCTTGGTGCGTCCGCTTTGGAGTCCTAAAAACATTGGTGTCATGAGGGACTTCTTGAGAAGCAAGAAAATGGTGAAGCAAATCATTCTCGATTTCAAACCACAAGTTGCTGTGGGTGTTGGTGGTTATGCTTCGGCTCCCACCTTGAATGCTGCTTATTCGATGGGAATCCCCTGCCTGATTCAGGAACAAAATTCATACGCTGGCGTGACCAATAAGTCATTGGCAAAGAAAGCGGACAAGATATGTGTAGCATATACAGGAATGGATCGTTTCTTTCCTGCCGAAAAAATCATCTTGACAGGAAATCCAGTTCGTCAGAACCTGCTGGAGAGTAAGATTTCAAAAGAAGCCGCAAGACAAAGTTTCGGCTTGGCTCCCAACAAGAAGACTGTGCTGATTATTGGAGGAAGTTTAGGTGCGCGGACGATGAATGAAAGTATGTTGGCACACTTGGATGAGATTCGCCAAAGCGATGTGCAGTTCATCTGGCAGACAGGCAAATACTATAGTCAGAGCATTGAAGAGGAATTGAGCAAGATGGCTGAAGTGCCTAATATGAAAGTGATGGATTTCATCAGTAGTATGGACAATGCCTATGCTGCTGCAGACATCGTGGTGAGCCGTGCTGGAGCTAGTTCTATCTCGGAGTTGTGCTTGTTGGGAAAACCCTGCATCTTGGTTCCCTCGCCCAATGTGGCAGAAGACCACCAAACAAAGAATGCACAAGCACTTTCGAACCAGAAAGCCGCCATTTTAGTGACAGATAAGGAGGCAAAGAAAACGCTGATTGAGACAGCACTCCAAACGGTGGCTGACGACGATCTGCTGATGTCATTAGGGGAGAACGCCAAGAAGATGGCATGCCTCAATTCTGCCGATGTGATTGCTGAAGAAGTTTATAAATTGGCTGTTGAATATAATAATAAGAAAAAGTGATGGAGAAGAAAGCGTTGAAATCCGTATATTTTATAGGCGCTGGTGGCATTGGCATGAGTGCATTGGTACGCTATTTCCTTAACAAAGGATATAACGTGGGTGGATATGACAAGACACCTAGTGAACTGACGGAGAGGTTGATAGAAGAGGGTGCCAAGATACACTACGAGGAGAATGTGGCGGCGATTGATGCTTGTTTCAAGCAGAAGGAAAGCACACTGGTGGTTTATACCCCAGCCATCCCTGCTGAACACAAAGAAATGGTGTACTTCCGCGAACAAGGCTTTGAGATACTGAAACGTGCACAAGTGTTGGGTACTCTGACTGAGGCGTACAAAGGACTGTGTGTGGCTGGCACACATGGCAAGACGACCACTTCAACCATGGCTGCTCATCTGCTACATCAGAGCCATGTGGATTGTAACGCATTCTTGGGAGGCATTTCGAAGAACTATGGAACGAACTACATCTTTTCAGAAAGTGATTATGTAGTCATTGAGGCTGACGAGTTCGACCGTTCGTTCCATTGGTTGCGTCCTTACATGACAGTCATTACGGCTACAGATCCTGACCATCTGGACATCTACGGAACGAAAGAGGCCTATTTGGAGAGTTTCCGTCATTATACGACCTTGATTCAGCCAGGTGGTGCTTTGATCATCCACAAGGGGTTGGAGATGAAGCCCGATGTACCAGAAGGAAGGAAAGTGTATGAATACGCACGAGAGGAAGGTGATTTCCATGCTGAGAACATCCGCATTGGTGGTGGTAAGATTGTTTTTGACTTTGTACATCCAGCTGGTGTGGTGAAAGACATCCAATTGGGAGTGCCAGTCAGCATCAATATTGACAACGGCATTGCCGCTATGGCATTGGCCATTCTGAATGGGGTAAGTGAAGAGGAACTGCGTGAGGGAATGAAAAGTTTCAGAGGTGTTGACCGTCGTTTCGACTTCAAGGTAAAGACAGACAAAGTGGTGTTTCTCAGTGACTATGCTCACCACCCCAATGAAATAGAGCAGAGCGTCAAGTCTGTGCGCGCGTTGTATGAAGACAAAAAAATTGCAGCCATCTTCCAGCCGCATCTCTATACACGCACTCGCGACTTCTACAAAGAGTTTGCCTCAGCACTATCGTTGTTGGATTGTGTTTATCTATGCGACATCTATCCTGCACGCGAACTCCCCATTGAAGGGGTGACGAGCAAACTCATCTATGACAACCTGCGTCCAGGTATGGAGAAGCATCTGATTCACAAAGAGGACATCCTTGATGTGGCAAGGAAAAAAGATTTCGATGTGCTGATGTCGCTGGGTGCTGGAGATATTGAGAATTTTGTGCCCCAAATAACAGACATTCTGTCTAAATAATCAACATTTTAGAGATGAAAGCAAGTAAAATCATAAAGTTCACAATGGTGTCACTCCTTGCCTTGGGATTGGTGGCATACGTGGCATACGCCATTCTGTTCTTGTCGGGTCCCGATGAGGAGGAAGTGTGTGCAGCGGTGGAACTGATTGTACAGAAGGATGAGAAGTCGCTGTTTGTAGGGAAGGAGGACATAGAGAACATGCTGAAAAATGAGCATATTTATCCCAAAGGCATGCGGATGAAAGATGTGGACACAAAGAAGATTGAAGAAACCATCAGAAGCAATGACTTCATTGCTAAAGTGGAGTGCTATAAGTCGGCCAACGGAAAGATGTGCATTAAGGTGGAACAGAGGATGCCTGTCTGTGCAGTCTTCCCTGACGGTAAGGAGGGGTACTTTGTTGATGGGACAGGCAAATTGATTCCCAACCGCAACTATGTCGCAAACCTCGTAGTGGCATCGGGCGACATCGATGATAAGTTTGCAAGTACAAAACTGGCTGAGTTTGGTCTTTTCTTGCAGACAGAAGAGTTCTGGAACAACCAGATAGAGCAGATTTACGTGCAGAAGAACCAGAAGGGTGAACGAGTGGTGGAGTTGATTCCGAGGGTTGGTGATCAGGTGATCTATTTAGGTGCATTGGAGGACTATGAGAAAAAACTCCAAAAACTGAGAACTTTCTACGAGAAGGCAATTGGTAAGGTAGGATGGCAAAAGTATGCGAGGGTAAACCTTGAATATGCCAGCCAAATTATCTGCACAAAAAGGTAAGAGGTTCCCTAACACTTAACACAAAACATCAGACATTTAACATTTGACATAACATACAATAGATATGGCTAATTCCGATAAAGATTTCATTGTTGCGATAGAACTTGGTTCTTCCAAGATTTGTGGTATCGCAGGTAAGAAAAAGGATGGCACGATGCAAATTCTGGCATACGCAGAGGAGAAGACTGCTGGATGTGTGAAGCGTGGTGTGGTATATAACATCGAAAAAACCTATCAGAGCGTGAACAGCATCATCTCCAAGCTGGAGGCTGTGCTGAAAACCAAGATTTCCCGTGCTTACGTAGGTGTAGGTGGTCAGTCGGTGCGTTCATACAAGTGCGTCATCAAGCGCAATTTGCTCACGCAGAGTTACATCACCAACGAGGCCATCGATGCCATCCGTCAGGAGAGTTACGAGATTCCATTCAACGACTACGAGGTATTGGAGAACTTCCCACAAGAGTTCATCGTTGATTCAAGTGTGATTGCCGATCCTGTGGGAGTGATGGGTACAAACATTGAGGGCGAGTTCTTGGATGTGATTGCAAAGAACAACCTCTGTTCGAACATAGAGATTGTCTTTGCCAACGCTGGGGTATCTATCGTGGAAGAATCAATCGCTCCCCTGCAACTGGCCAACCACGTACTGACGGATGCAGAGAAGCGTTCAGGATGTGCTCTGATTGACTTTGGTGCTGAGACAACAACCCTCGTTGTCTTTAAGAATAATATCGTCCGTTATCTGGTTACGATCCCATTGGGATGTAACAACATTAATAAGGATTTGTCCACCCTACCCATTGACGAGGCGGAAACGGAGGACATCAAGTTGAAGTATGGCGAAGCCTGTCAGGAAATGGACTTGTCTGAAGATATGGAGACACAGTACTACACAACTACTGATGGTCGCCAGATTGATATTTCAACCATCAAAAATGTGATTGAGGCCCGCATGGGAGAAATCATTGCGAACATCACCAACCAAATTGCCAATTCCAACTACAGCGGTTTGCTTTTGGCAGGTTTGGTCATTACAGGTGGTGGCAGCAATATGAAAAACATCGTAAAGGCACTGACCAAGAGCACAAAGATTGACAAGGTACGTGTGGCCAACAAGGTGAACCAGATGGTGGTGAAGACCTCTAACGCCGCAGGCATCACCCTCGACAATGCTCGCACAACCACCATCCTCTCGCTCCTCCTGTCAGGCACAGTAGCATGTGGAGGAGAGGACATTGGTCGTGCTCCAGACATGTTTGACCAGCAACAGAAAGAGGAAGAGCGCCTGGCTCGTCAGAAGGAAGTTGAAGCAGCTGCTGCAGCTGAAGCACAGGATGCAGTAACATTTGACAACATCAAGGCTGACATTCGCTCAGCCATTGACAAGGTGAAGAAGCAGGATGCAGAATTAAAACGCTACGGTCACGACAAAAAAGTGCGTCAGAGCGCTAAGGAACTCTCCTTGAGCATCCTAGATGAGACCATCGGTGAGAAGTACGAGAAAGCAGCGGCAGCCCTGCAAGGAAAGGACAAGTTCAAACAGAGCCTCAAAGAAGGCGCTGACTTGGCCGAACTGCTGAAGAGTGCTGTTGATGACTTGACAGATAATGTTAAAAATGCAGAAAAGGAGAACAGCGCTTGGGGTCGCTTCAAGAAGAAGATCAACGAGATTGTGAGCGATGTTGATGATAATAATTAAGATTAAAACTGAATAAGATATGGCAGAAGACATGAATTTTGGTGTGTTCAACTTTGAGAAAGGACCCACCAGCATCATCAAGGTGATAGGTGTAGGTGGTGGCGGCAGTAATGCAGTCAACCACATGTACAACGAAGGCATCCATGATGTCACATTTGTCGTATGTAACACAGATAATAAGGCATTGCAGGATTCTCCTGTGCCTGAAAAGATTCAGTTGGGTAGCGAAGGTTTAGGTGCTGGCAACCGCCCTGACAAGGCTCGCAAAGCCACAGAGGAGTCTATCGACCAAATCAAAAGTATGCTCGCTGATGGAACAAAAATGGCATTTATCACGGCTGGTATGGGTGGTGGAACCGGTACTGGCGCCGCTCCACTCATAGCTAAAACAGCCAAGGACATGGGCATCCTCACGGTAGGTATCGTCACCATTCCTTTCCGTTGGGAGGGCAACAAGAAAATTGACCAGGCCTTGGACGGTGTGGAAGAAATGAGCAAGAACGTGGATGCGTTGTTGGTTATCAACAACGAGCGTCTTCGTGAGATTTACCAGGATTTCACGGTCATCAAGGCTTTCGCCAAGGCTGACGACACATTATGTAATGCTGCTCGTTCTATTGCGGAAATCATCACCATGCACGGCATCATCAACCTTGACTTCAACGATGTCAGCACCGTTCTCAAAGATGGTGGCGTGGCAATCATGAGTACGGGCTATGGTTCTGGCGAAGGACGTGTGACGAAAGGTATCGAAGATGCTCTGAATTCACCGCTGCTTAACGATCGAGACATTTATCGCGCCACTAAGATTCTGCTCCGCCTCTCTGTACCTGATGAGTCTGGCGAAGGCAACAGTGCCCTGATGATGGACGAGATGAACGAGGTACACGAGTTCATGGCCAAAATCAAGCGCGACGACGTGGAGACTAAATGGGG
>JBGUMY010000371.1:0-4574 GCA_045117095.1 Bacteroidaceae bacterium
AACTACTGCCGAAAGACGGATCAACCTGTGCCACAGGATTACAAGGCGATGGCGAGATGCATCTTCGAGAGTCTTGCCATGCGCTATCGTCAGGTGCTCGATGCCCTGAAGGATATGGCTCCATTCCCTATCGAGAAGTTGCATGTGATCGGTGGCGGTTCGCTGAATAGCTATCTCATGCAAATGGCAGCTGACAGCATCGGCATGCCTGTAGTGACGGGACCCGTGGAAGGTACAGCCATCGGCAATATCATGATGCAGGCCAAGGCGGCTGGCTTGGTGAAGGATCGCTTTGAGATGCGTCGGATGATTGCTGATAGCATCGACACCAAGACCTATCTGCCTCAGGACACAGCCGCTTGGGATGAGGCTTACGAGAGGTATCTGAAAGTGACCACAACTAATTAACTATAATCAAATAATCAAGAAATGAAAGAAGAAATGGTAAAGAAAGCGTATGAAGTGGCTCAGGCCCGCTACGCTGAAATGGGAGTAGACACAGAGGCAGTGCTCAAGCAGTTGCAGGATTTTCATTTGTCGCTCCACTGCTGGCAAGCAGACGATGTGCATGGATTTGAAGTACAGGCAGGCTCCATGAGTGGTGGCATCCAGAGTACGGGTGACTTCCCCGGCGCTGCCCGAAATATTGACGAACTCCGTCAGGACATTCTCAAGGCCAAGTCGCTGATTCCAGGCAATCACCGTCTGAACCTTCATGAGATTTATGGTGACTTCAAGGGCAAGGTGGTGGATCGTGATGAAGTGACGGTCGAGTATTTCCAGTCATGGATTGATTGGGCCAAGGAGAACAACACGTTCCTTGACTTCAACTCGTCTTCCTTCTCGCATCCGAAGAGTGGCAGCCTGTCATTGGCAAACCCTGATGATGGAATCCGTAACTTCTGGATTGAGCATACAAAGCGTTGTCGTGACATTGCCAATGCGATGGGTGAGGCTCAGGGTGATCCCTGCATCATGAACCTCTGGGTGCACGATGGTTGCAAGGATGTGAGTGTGAATCATGCTTTGTATCGCAACCTGCTGAAGCAGTCGTTGGATGAGATCTTCGAGAAGGAGCAGCCCATGATGAAGGACTGCATCGAGGGCAAGGTGTTTGGCATCGGATTGGAGAGCTTCACCGTGGGCAGTCACGATTTCTATACTGCCTATGCAGCTCAGAACAATAAGATTCTGACCATCGACACAGGTCACTACCATCCCACAGAGATGCCTGGCGACAAGGTGAGTGCTGTTCTTCCTTTCATCAAGGAACTGATGCTCCATGTGAGCCGTCCTGTACGTTGGGATAGTGACCATGTGACTATCATGGATGACCCCACCCAAGACCTCTTCTTCGAGATTGTCCGTGCCGATGCTTTGGATCGTGTACACTATGGTCTTGATTTCTTCGATGGCAGCATCAACCGCATCGGTGCCTATGTCATTGGCTCTCGTGCCGCTCAGAAGTGTATGCTGCGTGCCCTGCTCGAACCTCGTGAACTCATCTCGAAACAGGAACTGGCAGGCGAAGGCTACAAGGTGCTTGCCCTCATCGAGGAGCAGAAAGCAATGCCTTGGCAGGCTGTGTATGACGAGTTCTGTGTACGCAATAATGTGCCCGTGGGTCAGGACTTCATCAAGGACATTGACCAGTATGTGGCAGACGTAACCAGCAAACGATAGGATCATGGCAAAAAGTGGTTCTTTGAAGAGCACCCTTGCGGTGTCTCTCAACAATTATCTCGATGCAGGAGCCATCGTGGCAGGAGCCAGCGGATTGACCCTCTGGAAGGATTACCTCAATCTGGAGGAGATGCACCTCGGATGGCTCAATGCGTTGAGTGCAAATGCACTGGGTGCTGCCATCGGCGCCATTATCGGTGGCTTCTTGGCAGACAAGTTTGGCCGCAAATTCATTTTCACTTACAATCTGTTGGTGTATATGTTGGGTGTGCTCATCATTATGTGTACGGTCAATTACCCAATGCTGCTGACAGGATTCTTGGTGACTGGCATCTCAGTGGGCATCGGTGTGCCTGCTTCGTGGACATACATCTCTGAGAGTTCGGAGAACAACAAACGAGGTCGCAATATCTGCATCTCCCAGATGTCGTGGGGTTTTGGTCCTATGATTATCCTGCTTTTTGGCATGCTCTTTGCTCCTGGTGGCTACTTCTATTCTCCTGTGGAGAGTTTGGCGTACAACATCGTAGGTGCCGACGCCTCAAAGGCAGAAGTGGAAGTGTTCAGTTCACGAGTGGTTTTCTTCACCCTCTTTATTGTGGCGCTCGTGGCATGGAACTTGCAGCGGCAATTGCAGGAGAGCGCTGAGTTCACGTCCAACAAATCGAAAGACAAGAGTGGCATTGTGGACAATATCAAGCTTCTCTTCTCCAACAAGATCGCTGTCAAGACCGTCTGCTTCCTTGCCTCCATCTACCTCACTTGGAACCTCGTGGCATCCGTCATGGGATTCTTCCAGCCCCACATCTACGAGACGGCTGGCGGAGTGAGCAACGAACAGGCCAATATGCTCAGCTGCGTGGGATGGGCTTTCGTTGTAATCATTACTTTCGGACTATCTTTCCTCATCGACAAACTGCCGCATAAGTTGTTCTACGTGCTCGGTTTGGTGGCTGCATTGGCTACATGGTTCGTGATTATTGGTGGCGTACAAGGGATGGGAGGTCTTTGGGCATTCTCCATCCTTTGGGGCATCAACGGCGGCCTTTCTGTGCAGATATTCTATGCCTTGTGGGGTTCAGAACTCTTCCCTGCCAAGTTCCGTGCTGGTGCCCAAGGACTGATGTTCTTCATCGTGCGAGGACTCTCTGCCGTATGGGGATTAATCTTCACCTACATCTATGGAGAGAACGGCGAGGGCTTCACCATCGCTGCCTACTGCATGATTGCCTTGTTGCTCATCTCCCTCATTGTGGGAGTGGTGGGTGCACCTAACACGAGAGGCAAGTCGCTGGAACAGATTACGAAGGAGAGATATGGAGAGGATATTTAGGTTGTGATACCGTAATAACGATATAACGTCACAACGAATAATAATGACATCAAAAGAAAAATGAATAGTATATTAGATGGTCGCCCAGGTTTGGCGGCAGTGATTAATCAGATAGCGGAAGTGACGGGCTATCTGTGGCAGAAAGGTTGGGCAGAAAGAAACGGTGGCAATATCACCGTGAATGTCACAGAGTATATGGACGATGCTTGCAAGGCTCTGCCTGCCATCGCCCCTGTGAAACAGATTGGTATGGTGCTGCCTCAATTGAAGGGTAAGTACTTCTATTGCAAAGGTACGGGCAAGCGTATGCGTGACTTGGCTCGTTGGCCAATGCAGAATGGTTCCATCGTGCGCATCTGCGACGATTGTGCCAGTTACGAGATTATCGCTGACGAACCCATTGTGCCGACTTCTGAATTACCAACACACCTCGCTTTGCAGAATTACCTCTTGGAGACAGGCTCTTGTTACAAGGCCACGCTCCACACCCATCCGATTGAACTGGTGGCCATGAGTCACATCCAGCGTTTCCTGCGTGGGTACGAGATGACTCGTGTGCTTTGGAGCATGATTCCTGAGACTTTAGCGTTTGCTCCTCTCGGCATCGGCATCGTGCCATACGCACTGCCTTCATCGGTCGAATTGGCAGAAGCCACATTGGAGCAAATCAAAACGCACGATGTGGTATTGTGGGAGAAGCACGGCACTGTAGCCGTTGGCACAGACATCATGGATGCCTTTGACCAAACGGATGTGCTTTGCAAGGCTGCCAACATCTATATGTGTGCCCGCAACATGGGCAGCGAACCTGATGGCATGACTGAGTCTGCCATCAAGGAGGTGCAGGATGTGTTCAAATTACCCAAGGTGCGACCTTGCTAATCAGTCCTCCAAAAGAATGCCCCCTTTGCCGAAAAAGCAAGGGGGCATTCTTTTTCGCATAGTTTACAACCAAGCGCAATGTTTACGCAGAATTAAGAACCATTGACAGTTTTGCACTCACAATATGAAGGTCATAGGGCTAAAAGCCATTTTAATCTTGGATAAATGTACATTCTATGCCATTCTAACCTTGGAAAAGTGTAAGAAAATATATGTAATCACCTTGGAAAAGTGTAATTTATTTTCAATTTATGCTTGTGTTTAAGCGAAAAGTTGTACCTTTGTACCCACAAAGTTAATTTGATATGGTAAAGCGCAAAGCTGACGAGCTAATACGCAACTTTATGCTCAATGACAGACGCGCTTTGTTGGTGACAGGTGCAAGACAAGTAGGCAAGACCTTTTCAATCCGAAAGGTCGGTAAGGAGTGTTTTGACAATGTTGTTGAAATCAATTTCGTAGAACAACCCGATGCCATTGAACTGTTCAGTGGGCAGAAGGGGGCAAAAGATTTGCTGTTGCGACTGTCTGCTTTCACGAAAAAAGAAGCGATGCACAATGATAACAGACTTGCGGCCTTAGTCTTATTAGACCCCTTCGGAATGCAAGTGGACTGGAAATCAATAGAACTGTTGAAAGAAACGCGGACAGACCTATGGATCCTGATTCCGACAGG
>JBGUMY010000372.1:0-7474 GCA_045117095.1 Bacteroidaceae bacterium
CATCTACAGCGAGAATGTGCCCCAAAACAAAATCATGCGCACTTTCCCGCTCAAGGCCACCGTCACCTTCTTGGTCAGCGCCACTCTCTACGAGTCCATCAATCCATCAGACTTTCTGCTCGTGGTCGACTACAAAGAGGCTACCGCTGACGCCAAGCGCTGCAAACTCTATATCCGTCAGCAGCCTGACCATATCCGCCATCTACGTGTTTCTCCCGAAACCGTCGAATACGTCATAGAACAATCTACAGAATGATACGTGTTGGCATTACAGGAGGTATCGGAAGTGGCAAGACCTATGTCTGCCAACGGCTCCAACAGCGTGGCATCCCCATCTATCACTGTGATGACGAGGCCAAACGGCTGATGGTTCAAAGTGCCATTATTCGCAAGCAACTCAGTCAACTAATCGGTAACGATATATATATTAATAATGAGTTGAATAAACCCCGCATTGCTGCGTTCCTCTTCGCCAACAAAGACAACGCTGCCAAAGTGAACGCCATTGTCCATCCCGTCGTCCGACAAGACTTCCTCCGATGGACAAAGCGACAACACAGTCCTATTGTCGCCCAAGAGTGTGCGCTCCTCTTTGAGTCAGGCTTCCAAGACACCGTTGATGTCACGGTCGAAGTCTATGCCCCTCAAGACCTACGGCTCCAGCGAGCCACCCAACGTGACCAAGCCACCACCGAGCAAATCCAAGCCCGCATGGCACAGCAAATGGATGAGGAAAAGAAACGCCAATGCGCAGACTTCTGCATCCTCAACGACGGAACCGATCTTGAAGCACAGATAGACCAATTACTCGACCATTTAAAAAGTTAGGCTCTCAACACCCTTCAGGAGCTTGCAAAGCCTCAGAAGGAGGCAAAGGGACATAATACAATATTGTTATTTCATCTAAATAGAATAAAGAAACAATGATCAAAAAAATTCTTGCCATCTCAGGCAAACCAGGACTTTACAAACTCATCTCACGAGGCAACAAGAGCCTCATCGTAGAAACCGTCGATGCGCAGAAGAAGCGCATCCCAGCCTTTGGAGCCGACCGCGTTGTGTCACTCGGCGATATTTCCATCTACACCAATGATGACAGCGAGGTCAGCCTCGCCTCTGTTTTCGAGTCCATCAAGCAGAACTACGGCGACAAGCCACTCGACCTTTCTCCCAAGAAGGCTTCACAAGATGACATCATCGCCTTCTTCACTAAAGTGCTGCCCACCTACGACACTGACCGTGTGCGTGTCAGCGACATGCGCAAGGTGCTCTCGTGGTACAACATCCTCACAGCCGACGGCATCACCGACTTTGCCAGCAACGCAGAAGAAACCTCTGAGGAAGAAGGCCCTGCACCTTTGGAAAAATAAGCCGATTACGATTTGAAATGGAACAAAACCACCAAACGTTTTATGCGCTATTACGCTCGGCCATAACAGGCGAGATATGCGAGGTTGAACCTTCTGAGGAGGAGTGGATCGCATTGTATCACATCACCAAGCAGCAATCGCTGACAGGTGTGCTTTGGTCAGTTGTGAAAGAAAGACGACTTCCAGAGGACCTTGCCATGCAATGGACGGGAGAGGCAGAGACGATTCGGGGGCTTAATGCGCTTTTGAATGAGAAAGCAGCACAACTGACGCAGCTGTTCGCTTCGCAAGGACACAAAACTGCCATCCTGAAAGGACAAGCCAATGCGAGGCTTTATCCTGACAGGTTGAACCGCCAACCAGGGGATATTGACATCTGGGTAGAAGGAGGACGTAAGCAAGTCATTGCCCTGCTGGACAAGTTAGGAATGATGCCCGAAAAGAGGGAACTGTCCACCAGTTATCATCATGTGCATCTGCCTGCATCCAAAGATGGCATAGTGGTGGAAGTACACTTCCGTCCTTCGTCAGGAGTCTACGACCCACTGAAAAACAGACGGTTGCAAAGATGGTTGGAGCAGGAGATTCAGACAACAACGATGACGGAACAAGGTTTCCACGTGCCGACGATACGGTTTGCGTTAGTCATGCAACTTGCCCACATACAACGTCACTTCTTCTCCGAAGGTGTTGGATTGCGACAACTGTGTGATTATTATTGGCTGCTCCATGCTTCTACGGAATCTGACCGGAAAATGGTTTCAGCCCTGCTCTCATCTTTTGGATTAAAAGAGATGGCAGGAGCACTGATGTGGCTCCTTCACCAAGTGTTGCATCTGGACGAAAAACTGATGCTCTGTGAGCAAGACAGCACTCGTGGCAATTGGATGCTGCATGACGTGGTGATTGGCGGTAATTTCGGACACTATGCACAAAGGCAAGGGTTCGGACTTTGGCGACGAGTGTATGAGAATAAGCGACGGAATTTACAGCTGATGCGTTTCAACTTTGAGGAACCATTCTGGGTTGAGGTGGTTTATTGGACAAGAATCATCCGTACGCTGCATATTCGCATCAAATACAGGACACTTTCATTAAGAGATTTTCAACCATGAGAGAGACGAGATACTATAAGGTGGCAGGACATCTGTTCGATGTCAGTAGCGAGATGGAAGTTTTTCCACTAATGAGCAACTATGAGCCATTTTACTGCGACACAAGTACTACACAAAGGGTCGCCTTTTCCTTAAGTATCAGAAACGGTGCGGCACCTAAATACATTGAGGAACTGCGACAGGAAGATGAAAACCTACGAGTGGGTGAGCATAGTTCTGGCATGGGACAGGAAATCGTGTGTGGTAAGACTGCCGACGCCATGCCTGTGTTTGAATTCCGTTGGTGGAAACAAACGGCTGGTTTTTTGGTATGTGCCCCTGATTACCATGAGGGGCAACTCATCACGACGGGACGCTACACAAAAATGGCCATCGACAATGCGCTGATGGTATTATTCGCCCTCGCCACAGCCAATAAAGGAACAGTGCTTTTCCATGCTGCTGTGGTGAGCTTTGAAGGGAAGGGATATATGTTCTTGGGACCGAGTGGTACAGGCAAAAGCACCCATGCCCGATTGTGGCTGAGCCATATAGAAGGTGCATCACTGGTGAACGATGACAATCCTGTGGTTCGTATCGATGACGATGGCTCAGCTGTGGTGTATGGCTCTCCTTGGAGCGGCAAGACGCCTTGCTATCGCAACGTACATTGCACATTAGGCGGCATCGTCATGCTCAGCCAAGCACCCTATAACAAGATACACCGTCTGAACGGCATCCATGCGTATGCGGTATTAGTGTCCAGTATCAGTGGCAAACGCTGGGACACAAAGATTGCCGACGGACTGCATCAGACAGAGAATGCGCTGGCATCAGAGGTGCCCACTTGGCATTTGGAATGTCTACCCGATGAAGATGCTGCGCAGATTTGTATGTCAACAGTTACAAATTGAGCGTTATGATTACTGATGAGCAAATCTTAGAAGAAGCCATACGATTGGTGAGCGAAGGAATCAGCGTGACACTGCCCGTCAATGGAAGGAGCATGTTGCCGTTTATCATCGGAGGACAAGAGAGTGTCATTCTGCAAAAGCCTATTCAGCCCAAAGTCGGTGAGGTGGTTTTAGCCTGGGTAGAAAAATGCCGCTATGTACTGCATCGCATCATCCGTATCAACGGCGAGCAGGTCGTGCTGATGGGCGATGGAAATCTGGCAGGCACGGAACATTGCACCATCAGCGACATCAAGGCCATAGCGACGCACGTGGTTAGTGCCGATGAACGAAGGCATGAGTTATATAACGGATGGAGACGCTTCGGTGCGAAGATGTGGTTCTGGCTTCGACCTATCAGAAAATATTTGTTGGCCATTTATCGGAGGTTGTAAGAGATTGAGTTTAGAAATTAGTTTAGAGATATGCGAATAAAGAATGGATTTGTGCTGCGCCAAGTGTGCGGCGAAAACGTGATTATGGGTGAAGGCCTTGGTGCCATCAATTTCGGCAAATTACTGGCACTGAATGAGACAGCTGCTTGGGTCTGGAAACAAGCACAGGAAATGGGCGATTTCACCATCGAGACATTAGCCGATAAGTTGTGCGAAGAATATGAAGTGCAGACGAATGAAGCCCGCCAAGATGTGGCCGACCTCATCGATGAATGGAAAAAAGTGGACGTGATAGAATAACCCTATTCCATTCGTGGCTGTAAAACACTCGTCATGAAATACGTTTATTGGCTATGGCATAACTCGCAAGGGATCCGCTGGAACACAGCGATACGCATTGTAGTGGGCACCGGGCAGATTGCGCTTGGTCTGCTGATGGTGTGGCTCAGCCGTCTGTTCATCGACGAGACTATTCGTGAGGGGTCTTCTGACGATGTGTTGAAGATGGTCGTGTGGCTGGTGCTGACCGTTGTAGGAGGCGTGGTGTTGCGACAAGTGGGTTACTGGCTGGCAACAACTGCCAATATCCACCAGGTGAACGCACTACGCCTACGTATCTTTAGCTATCTATTTCATAGACAGTTGTATACAGACAAAGAACTGCATTCAGGCGATGTGACCTCACGCTTGGCAAAAGACATCGACCTCGTGAGCACAACAACCACCGACACACTGCCCCAGATGGTCATCACGATGATACAACTCTGCGGCGCTTTCCTGTTGATGCGTTGGTTCGATGCACGGTTAGCGTGGGCATTGCTTTTGTTGACTCCTCTAGCTATCGTCTTTGGCAAACTCTTCGCCAAACGGCTGCGACAGATGACGCTCGACATCAGACAAGACGAGAGCCGCATCCAGATGCAGGTGCAAGAAGGTATGGAGCATAATGCCGTGCTGCGTTCTTTGGGCAGTGAGCAATGGGTGACTGAACGCCTCGACTCCATGCAGCAACGGCTTCGAGGCAATGTCATGAAACGCATGCGGTTCACTATTGTGACGAGGCTCATCATGGGCTGTGTTTTCGGATTGGGTTATCTGATGGCATTCATCTGGGGAGGTTTGCAACTGCGCTCAGGAGCCATCACCTTTGGTGTAATGACCTCGTTCTTGCAACTCGTGGGAATGATTCAACACCCCATCCTACAACTGCTGAGCATGGTGCCTTCAGTCATCCACACCACAGCAAGCATCGACCGACTCAACGAATTGGAAAGTAACCCCATCACAGAAAAAAGCGGAAACCATTCTTATCCAGATGGTATCCGCTTCGATGATGTATGTTTCCGCTATGCCACAGGCGATCGAGAAATCCTCTCGCATTTCACCCATCACTTCAAGCCAGGTACCAAGACCGCCATCATGGGCGAGACAGGAATCGGCAAAACGACCCTATTCCGTCTGATTCTCGGTTTCATTCAACCCACGAACGGACAGGTTGAGGTAGGTGGGGAATCTTGTTTCGTACCACAAGGCAACACCTTGATGAGTGGCACCATCCGCTACAATCTGCAATTGGCAAAACCAGATGCCACAGAAGAGGAACTGTACAACGTGCTCCACATTGCTTGCGCCGACTTTGTGAACGAATTGCCCGAAGGCATAGACACCGAACTTGGTGAGCGAGGCGGTGGCCTCAGCGAGGGTCAAGCCCAACGCATCGCCATCGCCCGAGGTTTGCTCCATTCAGGCACCATCCTCCTGCTCGATGAAATTAGCAGTTCGCTCGACGAAGCAACAGAACACGAACTCTACCAACGTCTTTTCGCCGCATACCCAGAGAAAACCATGCTCTTCATCACCCATCGCACAGCCGTCAGCGAACTATGTAACGATCACATCATGCTGAAAGACTTTACTGCTCGAAGGTGAGTTCGTCGCCAACAACCTTGACGAGGACAGGCTTTTCGTGCGCAATCTCGCCGCTGATGATGCGCTTGCTGAGCTCGTTGAGCAATTTGTCTTGAATTGCACGCTTCACAGGACGGGCACCAAACTGCGGGTCGAAGCCAACCTTAGCAATAAGACGGATAGCATCATCGGTGACGTTGAGCGTGATGCCATTCTGGGCAACCATCTTGACCACTTTCTCGACTTGCAGACGAACAATCTGCTGAATCTCAGCCTCGTTGAGTGGCGAGAAGGTGATGATATCGTCGATTCGGTTGAGGAACTCTGGTCGGAAGATGCTACGGAGTTGGTCACGTTGGGCGTTGCTGGTCATGATAATGATGGTGTTCTTGAAGTTCACCACACGCCCTTTATTGTCGGTCAGACGGCCATCATCAAGCACTTGCAAGAGAGTGTTGAACACATTGGGATGCGCCTTCTCTATCTCGTCGAAAAGCACAACGCTGTATGGTTTACGACGTACCGCCTCCGTAAGTTGACCACCCTCCTCATAACCGATGTAGCCAGGAGGCGCTCCGATCAGTCGGGTGACGCTGAACTTCTCCTGATACTCGCTCATGTCGATTCGGGTCATCATGGTCTCATCATCGAAGAGATAGTCAGCGAGCGCCTTGGCAAGTTCGGTCTTGCCGACACCTGTGGTGCCGAGGAAGATGAACGAACCGATGGGTCGCTTGGGGTCTTGAAGTCCTGCACGGCTACGACGTACAGCATCGCTGACGGCATGGATGGCCTCGTCTTGTCCAATAACACGCTTGTGGAGTTCTTCCTCCAAGTGGATGAGCTTGGTGCGCTCGGAGGTCTGCATCTTACTCACAGGAATGCCCGTCCAGCGGCTCACCACGTCGGCGATATCATCGCTATCCACCTCTTCCTTCACAAGTGCTGTGCCTCCTTGTGCCTCAACCAGTTTCTCCTGCACGGCCTTGATATCCTCCTCGTAGTGTTGAAGTTTTCCGTATCGGATTTCGGCCACACGTCCATAGTTGCCTTCCCGTTCGGCTTTGTCGGCTTCGAACTTAAGTTGCTCTATCTGTTGCTTATCGCTCTGGATTTGGTTGAGCAAGGCTTTCTCACCCTCCCACTTAGCACGTTGCTTCTGCTCATCGGCACGAAGGGTGTCAATAATCTTATTTAATTCGGCGAGTTTCTCTTTGTCACCCTCACGCTTGATGGCCTCACGCTCAATCTCCATCTGTTTAAGACGACGGCTAAGTTCATCTATCTCTTCAGGCACAGAATCACGTTCCATGCGGAGTTTGGCAGCAGCCTCATCCATCAGGTCGATAGCCTTATCGGGCAGGAAACGGTCAGTAATGTAACGGTTGCTGAGTTCGACGGCAGCGATGATGGCTTCATCTTTGATACGCACTTTGTGGTGGTTCTCGTAACGCTCCTTCAGCCCTCGCAGAATAGAAATGGAAGAAGGCACATCAGGCTCATCAACCATAACCGTCTGGAAACGACGTTCCAGTGCCTTATCCTTCTCGAAATACTTCTGGTACTCATCGAGCGTAGTGGCACCGATGGAACGCAATTCACCACGTGCCAAAGCTGGTTTCAGGATGTTGGCAGCATCCATTGCTCCACTTGTCTGACCCGCCCCCACGAGGGTGTGAATCTCATCGATGAAAAGGATGATTTGCCCCTGACTCTCCACGACCGCCTTGACCACCGCTTTGAGTCGCTCCTCG
>JBGUMY010000373.1:0-2965 GCA_045117095.1 Bacteroidaceae bacterium
GCGAGGCATTGACATGGAATCCCTCGGCATCGGTCTTATCATACTCCATGTTGTTCAGGATGGACTTCGTCAGGAACTGGGCAGGCACTTTTTTCTCATATTGTGGCTTCCGGAAGTCGCGTGAGAAAATCTGGGTGGAACCGTTGAAAATGCTCAAGTGGATGATGTTGTCGTAATACACATTCTCTACTTCCAAACCATCATTGTTCACCGTATTGAGCTTGACCTTATATTTGGTAGGATTGATGGCGAAATAGAGGTGATAGCGATTACCGTTATAATAAATCACGGTGTCCTTCTTCACCACCTCCGTCAGCGTCTGTATCTGGTGTTCAGAGAATTCTTCTACATCATCGTCTGGATCATCGTCCTTGTGCAACTTAATCACTTCATCGTCTTTCGAGAGCCACAACACATGCTCGCTGTGTTTCTCAATATGGAAACGGGTGCTATTGCCGATGTAAAGGGTGTCTGCAGCGACCATGAAATAGGCGGGCATGGAGGTGGAATCGGGGTAATAGACCGAGTCGCCCTGCAGTTTAAAGAGCACCTCGTCAGTCTCCTCATCCTCCCACACTCCCTGGAGCAAGGCTTTGGCCTCCTTGCTCTCCTCAGGGCGTTTCTGCTTGGAGCCACAGCCTATCAGCAGAAAGCCACAGAGTAATAGCGATATCGTTCCTAACAGTTTCCTCATTTATTTTCCAATACAATGATATTCAAAGCCGTTCTCCTCCAAGTCTTCAGAATCGAAGATGTTTCGTCCGTCAATGACCAAGGGGCGCTTCATGGCCTTCTTGATGACAGCCCATGTAGGCAAACGGAACTCCTTCCATTCCGTCAGGAGCAACAGGGCATCGGCATCCAGCGTGGCATCGTACATATCGTTGCAATAGGTCACGGTGTCACCAATCCTGCGCTTACACTCATTCATGGCCACAGGGTCGTAAGCACGTACCGTACAACCAGCCTCCAGCAACAAATGAATCATGACCAAAGCGGTGGATTCGCGCATATCGTCGGTTTCGGGCTTGAACGACAGACCCCACATGGCAATGGTCTTACCTTTCAGGTCTTCGCCCTTGAAGGCTTTCTGCAATTTCTCAAAGAGGATGCTCTTCTGGCGCTCATTCACACGCTCAACAGCCTTAAGCACTTCCATGGAATAGCCGTTCTGGTCGGCAGTCTTGATCAGGGCCTTGACGTCTTTGGGGAAACAGCTGCCACCATAGCCACAGCCTGCATACAGGAACTTACGACCGATACGGGTGTCGGCACCAATTCCCGCGCGTACCATATTAACATCAGCCCCTACCCGTTCGCACAGGTTGGCAATATCGTTCATGAACGAGATACGGGTGGCCAGCATCGAGTTAGCGGCATATTTGGTCATCTCAGCAGAGGGGATGTCCATGAAAATCACACGGAAATTGTTAATCAGGAAGGGCTTGTACAACTTGGTCAGCACCTTCTTGGCATGTTCGCTCTCCACACCCACCACGACACGGTCGGGCGACATGAAGTCCTTGATGGCATTACCTTCCTTCAGGAACTCTGGGTTGGAGGCTACGTCGAACTCCAGGTCTTGCAGTCCACGCTTGGCCAACTCCTCTTCAATGGCTTTGCGCACCTTGGAAGCGGTACCTACGGGAACGGTCGACTTGGTGACCACTACCAGATAATGGTTCATGTGCTGACCAATGGTACGAGCCACCTGCAACACATATTTCAAGTCGGCAGAGCCATCCTCATCAGGAGGAGTACCTACCGCAGAGAACACAATCTGCACATCGTCGAGCACTGACGACAGGTCTGTTGTGAAGTGCAGGCGTCCTGCTTTGACATTCTTCACCACCAACTCGTCCAGTCCTGGTTCGAAGATGGGTATCTCGCCATTCTTCAAGCGTTCTATCTTCTGGGCATCTACGTCCACACATGTTACATTGGCACCGGTATCAGCAAAACATGTTCCTGAAACCAGTCCAACATATCCTGTTCCTACAATTGCTATATTCATAATGTATAATTGATAATAAGTTGATTACTCAAATACTTCTGCGTCCTTTAAGAAAGGCTGTTTCAAATCCTTCTCTGAGGTCTGCACCTGCGCAGGATCGATGGGCCACTGGATATTGATATCGGGATCGTTCCAACGGATGCCCGCATCAGCCTGAGGGGCATAGGCATTGTCTACCTTATAGGTAAAGATAGCTTCATCGCTCAACACCAGAAAACCATGGGCAAAACCACGGGGAATGAAGAATTGGCGCTTGTTCTCGTCGCTCAACTCTACCATCACGTATTTGCCAAACGTAGGACTGGACTTGCGGATATCTACAGCGACATCAAGCACCTTGCCCTTGATGACACGCACCAATTTGGCCTGAGAGCAATCGCCCTTCTGATAATGTAAGCCTCGCAAAACACCATAGCTCGATTTGGACTCATTATCCTGCACGAACTCCACTTTTCCGATGTGTTGTTCGAAATCTTCTTTCTTCCAAACTTCAAAAAAATATCCACGCGCGTCGTTAAACACCTTTGGTTCAATGATATACACGCCTTCGATAGTGGTTTTCTTGTACTCCATCTCTCTATTTTATATTTGAATTTGATGACAAAGGTACAAAAAATTTTTCTTCTTACGCTTGTTTGTTTCATAAAAAAAACGTAATTTTGCACTCGATGATAGAACTAAATCGACATATTGAGATACTGTTGTTATCGAACGAATGTGTGATAGTGCCTGATTTTGGGGGATTTATGACACATTTGGTTCCTGCACGTTATGATGCAGACGATCGTTCGTTCCTTCCTCCCTTGCGCACCTTGGGTTTCAATCCTCAATTGCGCATGAACGACAGTGTATTGGTTCAATCGTATGTCGAGGCGTATGACATCAGCTACCCTGAAGCTATTCGCCAAGTTGCCGAAGAAGTGGAGGAATTGAAGCATATCTTGAGTGAAG
>JBGUMY010000374.1:0-5113 GCA_045117095.1 Bacteroidaceae bacterium
TCAGATAATAATCGAACAGAATCTCGTGCATGGGCACATCATGTTGCAGGAACTTGTCGATGTTCTCGTTGATGTCGAACACCACAGCGATGCTGATGATGAGCACGATGGAGAAGAAGTAAGTACCCAAGAACTTGCCCACGATATAGCGGTCAAGGCGGAATAGGGGGGAGTGCTCAGACAACCATTTCGCGACAGCAGACTTCCGGGTGTACCGTTCTCGTAACGAACGACGTCTTGCCCTTGTCTTCTGCCCCTTCTTGTAGTCGAGATAAGCCTTGATGTCTTCCTCACTTCCTTTGGGAACCAATTTGCCGTTTACTTCTTCGAATAAAACCAATGTGTCAAATCTTTTTGCTTTATATTATATAATATGTGTAATCATTGGTTGATGTCCTTACAACCTTCTGCCCAACTCTTCCACCATTTTTGCTTTCCATACGCAGAAGTCGCCTGCGATGATGTGTTGTCTTGCTTCGCCCACCAGCCATAAGTAGAAGGCCAGGTTATGAATGGATGCTATTTGTAAGGCGAGGATTTCTTGTGACTTGAAGAGATGATGTACGTAAGCCTTTGTATAGGCTGTATCAACGTAAGATGCTCCTTCTGGGTCGAGAGGAGAAAAATCGAAGTCCCACTTCTGATTGCGCAGATTGATGGTGCCATGTTTGGTGAAGATCTGGGCATTGCGTCCATTACGGGTTGGCATTACACAATCGAACATATCCACTCCTCGTTCAATGGCTTCTAAGATGTTGATAGGGGTACCTACGCCCATCAGATAACGAGGCCTGTCCTTTGGCAGGATGGCATTGACCACCTCAATCATCTCATACATCACCTCTGTGGGTTCGCCTACAGCCAAACCACCAATGGCGTTGCCGTCAGCCCCTTTTTCCGCCACCTTTTCAGCGGCATGTTCACGCAAGTCCTTGTAAGTGCAACCCTGTACGATGGGGAAAAGGCTTTGTTGATAACCATACTTGGGTTTTGTCTCGTTGAAACGTTGGATGCAGCGGTCGAGCCATCGCTCTGTCAATGCCAACGATTTCTTTGAGTACTCGTAGTCGCTGGTGCCTGGAGGACATTCATCGAACGCCATCACGATATCTGCACCAATCGAACGCTCAATGTCCATCACTTTCTCTGGCGTGAAGAAATGCTTGCTGCCATCGATGTGGCTGCGAAACTCCACGCCTTCCTCCTTGATTTTGCGAATGCCAGCCAACGAGAACACTTGAAAGCCGCCACTATCCGTTAGCATAGGACGATCGAAACCATTGAACTTATGCAGACCACCAGCTGCCTCCAGCACTTTGAGTCCAGGTCGCAGGTAGAGGTGATAGGTGTTGCCCAAGATGATTTGCGCCTTGATGTCCTCCTTCAGTTCGTGGAGATGTACAGCCTTCACCGATGCTTGTGTTCCCACAGGCATGAAGATTGGTGTCTGGATGTTGCCATGATCGGTATGGATAACACCAGCACGAGCGTTGGTCTTGGGGTCGTTATGTTGTAGTGTGAATGTCATGGGAGCAGAGCAAAATCAAGTACATCTTTTACATTCTCCACATAGTGGAACGTCACTCCCTTTACATACTTGGCTGGTATGTCCTCAATGTTCTTCTTGTTTTCGTGACAGATGAGGATATCCGTAATGCCTGCCCGCTTGGCAGCCAAAATCTTTTCCTTAATGCCACCCACAGGAAGAACCTTGCCTCTTAGGGTGATTTCACCTGTCATGGCAATGTTCTTGCGCACCTTCCGTTTTGTGATGGCACTTGCAAGTGACGTGGCAATTGTAATGCCTGCAGAAGGGCCATCCTTTGGCGTTGCTCCTTCTGGCACATGGATGTGGATGTTGTGGTTCTCGAAATAATCAGGTTCGATGCCGATGAGGTCACAATGCTCTTTCAGATACTGCAAGGCAATCGTAGCTGATTCCTTCATCACATCGCCCAAGTTACCTGTTAAACCGAGTTTTCCACCCTTGCCGTTGTCGATAGAAGTTTCGATGAAGAGAATTTCTCCACCTACACTTGTCCAAGCCAAGCCTGTCACCACACCATAGTAGTCGTTACCTTGATATTTGTCGCGGCTGAATGGCTCTGTGCCGAGGTATTCCTTTATGTCTGCTACACTCAGTTCTTTCTCTGGTAGCACACCATCCTTGGCATACTTGAGCGTCACCTTGCGAAGAACCTTATTGATTTTCTTGTCGAGGTCACGCACACCCGATTCGCGTGTGTAGTCCTCAATAATCTTCTCAATGGCAGCCTTCGAAATCTTCACACCACTGTCTTTCATGCCGAGGTTGTCGAGTTCCTTGGGTACTAAGTGGCGCTTGGCAATTTCTATCTTTTCTTCCGTCAGATAACCGCTTACCTCAATCAACTCCATACGGTCGAGGAGTGGGGCAGGGATGGTAGAGATATTATTGGCTGTGGCGATAAACATCACTTTCGACAGGTCATAATCCGTGTCGAGGTAGTTGTCGTGGAACGCGATGTTTTGCTCGGGATCGAGCACTTCCAGCAGCGCCGATGCTGGGTCACCATTATTGGTCTGCTGCGTCACCTTGTCTATTTCATCGAGAATGAACACAGGATTGCTGCTACCAGCCTTCTTGATGTTCTTGATAATTTGTCCAGCCATTGCACCCACGTAAGTACGACGATGACCACGAATCTCTGCTTCATCATGCAAGCCACCCAATGACATTCTTACGTATTTGCGCTTCATCGACTTCGCAATGCTCTTGCCAAGGGAGGTTTTTCCGACTCCAGGAGGACCATACAAACAAAGGATGGGGCTCTTGAAATCACCACGCATCTTCAGCACAGCCAAATGCTCGATGATGCGCTCCTTCACCTTCTCCATGCCATAGTGGTCTTTGTTCAGCACTTTTTCTGCATTAGTCAGATTGAGGTTGTCCTTGGTCACTTCGCCCCAGGGCAGTTCCAACATGGTCTGTGCCCACGTGTATTCCGTTTGGTAGTCTGGAGAGTGGTTGCTCATGTGTGACATCTTATCCAAAGTGTCCTCAAACAACTTGGCAGTTGCCTCGCTCCACTTCTTCTTCCTTCCCTGTTCACGCATGTCTCTGATTTCATCCTCACCTTTCTCGCCCAATTGCTCTTGAATCGTTTCCATCTCCTGGCGCAGGAAGTACTCTTTGTGCTGCTTGTCCAGCTCTTCACGTGTACGTGTCTGCAGGTCAATCTTCAATGCTACATATTGATATTCGCGTTGCAGGATGCCTAAAAGACGATAGGCACGATCGAAGAGGTTGTTCTCCTCCAATAGTACAATGCGTTCCTTGTTGCTGATGTTCAGATTACAGCAGATGAAGTTGATGATGAGGGTGCGGTCGGTGATGTTGTTGAGAGCAAAAGCCGAACCAATGGTCTGTTCGCTGGTGCGCAACAACTTGATGGCTGTTTCGCGACAAGCATCCACCACCGCCATAAACTCACGGTCGCCTCTCTCCGGCACAATTTCTGGGAAATGGTCAACACGTCCCATGTTGTAGTTGCCGTTCCATCCCAACTCAATCAACCTCACACGGCTATAGCCTTGTATCAATGCTGTTTTGCTTCCATCTGGCAATTTGATAATCTTTTGTACTTTGCCAATCACACCTGTATGATACAATTGGTCATAATCGGGTTCATCGGTTGAGTCATCTATCTGCGTAAACACGGCGATTGACGCGTTCTTTTTTTGTGCTTCCTTTAGCAGTTTGAGTGAAGAGTCTCTGCCAATCGAGATGGGCACCATCGTTTCAGGGAACAGCATTACACCACGCAAAGGCAGAACAGGAATGGTGTTCTCCGGCGAGACTTCCTGCTCAATGTCACCCTTGATGGGGTTATCAATGCTGGTGATGAAACTGATTTTACCCTCTACAGGCTCTTCTTCTATAATTCCGTCAAAATTGAAATCCATCTTCAATACCCTTAGTTGTTTTTTCGCTTATTCCTAAAATCATTTACAAAACGGGTGCAAAGTTACGAATAAGTGAGCACAATACAAAGTAAAAACCAAGTTTTTAACTTTTATTGTCGAACGATAGTAACTTAGACGTGGTCAATGCTATCAATCATCTTTCAAATTTCTATTAAAAAATAATGTGAAATATTCTGAAATAGTTTTATCCCAATTTCCTGTGTCATGTAGCAGATTATTCGTCTAAAGTGCCCTTTTTGTGCAATAGTGTAAGGAAAATAACAAGTTTTTCTTACATTTTGCAATTATTTTTCCAGGAAAATTTGTTTTGTTATTAAAATAACCTTACCTTTGCAGCACATTTCACAAAGGCTTGTGTTGGGCAAGACATGAAAAAAAGATAAAACAAACGAAAGATATGAGCAAACTCATCAGGGTTGAGGGCTACAAACAGTTGCTTGACCCCATACAGACAGAATTGGGAATCAAGCAGATAAAGGACTTCTTCCAAGCAAACCTTTCTACTGCGCTGAGGCTGCGTCGGGTGACTGCACCTCTTTTTGTGCTTCGTGGATTGGGACTGAACGACGATTTGAATGGTGTGGAGCGCCCTGTGTCTTTTCCCATTATGGACATGGGCGAACAGGTGGCCGAAGTGGTGCATTCCCTTGCCAAGTGGAAACGTGTTATGCTGGCAGAGTACGGTATCCAGCCTGGTTACGGTCTTTATACCGACATGAATGCCATTCGTGGCGATGAAGAGTTGGACAATACCCATTCCCTCTATGTGGATCAGTGGGATTGGTGCCGTACCATCCGCAAGGAAGACCGCACGCTTATATTCCTGAAGAAAATAGTGTGTGACATCTATGCCGCCATCATGCGCACCGAATATCTGGTATGTGAATCCTATCCACAAATCAAACCATTCCTACCTGAGAATATCCATTTCATCCATTCAGAAGAACTCCTGCAGATGTATCCTGATTTGACCGCTAAGCAACGTGAGGATGCCATCTGCAAGAAGTATGGGGCAGTGTTCATCATGGGTATCGGAGGCAAACTTTCCAATGGTGAGAAGCACGATGGACGTGCACCTGACTATGACGACTGGTCAACGGTGTCAGAGAATGGTCTTGAGGGACTTAACGGTGATATCCTGATTTGG
>JBGUMY010000375.1:0-10794 GCA_045117095.1 Bacteroidaceae bacterium
CGTGAGCACGAAGCCTTCTGCGAGGAACATCCCCATGATGCGTCGCTTCGTGGCTCCAAAGGCTCGCATGATGCCCGACTCTTCCGTTCTTCGCTTGGTCTGCATCCAGAAGGTGCCGATGACACCCAAGCAGAGGTTGATAAGGAAGAAGATGGCGGTGGCGACAGAGAGGTTGAAGTCGTAGTCGCTTTGTGCATTGAAGTCCGCACTATGAACGCTATCTATGTTCTTGGCTGCATCGACGTATGGAAAGAACTCGCAAATAACGTAGTGTTCCGATGCCAGTTCTCCCGTACGGTAGGTCTGCTCCTCCACAAAACGCTGCATATTAACCCCAGGCTTCAGTCGGATGACGAGCCGAGCCATCTGTTGGTTATTAGAGAACCGTCCATTGGGACAGAACGCCATCCAAGTGCTGTATTCATCCGTTCGGGCGCCAACATCCTCCACCACACCCTGAATGGTGTAAATGATTGAAGTTTTATTTCCCTCAAAATCTACATATGTCCAACCTGAGTCTAAATTCTTGCCTATTGCCGCCTCTGCCGACCCATAAATCCGTTCAGCCAGCGAACGGGTGAGGATGAGACTCTGCCCGCCCCCAGTGTTCATGGAGAGGTCATGTTGTGAGGGACTTCCAGGCACGGGCTGAATGCCGAAAGTCTCGAAAAAATCCTCTTCAATGTCGAAATAGCACCAAGGTACAATAATAGTGTCGTTGGGAAGCGGAATGTGCGTGTAGTACCTATTCATGCGCGGATAGCTCTCTATGCCATCAAGGAAACTCACGTAGGCCACCTCATCCAGCTCCAAGAGGTGTTGCTTCAGTTGTTTCATCTCCTGAGTGGATCGTTCCTCCATCTGATTATAGTTTTCTTCATCTATAGTCCCACGGGTATTCTGGCTCATAGTTTTGTAAAGTCGCGCATCAGCCACCACCAGTCGGTCGATGTCGAAGCCAGCTGGTTGGTTCTGGTAGAAGAGCCTCACGGCAATGGGGTCAATCTGCGTCCAAGCCACAAAGCACACGACCACCAGTTCGGCAAAGAGCCACACGTTCTGAGCGCGTTGGCTCCAAAGGTTCTTGAGTATCTGTTTCATATCACTTCTTCAGATTCATGGATTCAACAATCGGGTTTCTGAGGCTCAGCCAAGCAGGGATGAGCGTCGCCATCAGGTTCACCACCGCACAAACCAAGAAGGCGATGAGGAAGATAAGAGGCGAGAAGAGCATTTCGCCCTGCACGAGCGGTTCGACCGTCTGATTAGGGATATTGCCCAAGGCGAAGAATGCCCACGAACGGAAGACATAGAGCAGGAGCCAAGTGATGACGAGTCCAACCAGACCGCCACACAAAGTGAGCACAAGGTTTTCGCTGATGACCTGATGCATCAGTTCACGCTTCTTGGCTCCAAATGCCTTGCGCACACCCATCTCGGGTAAACGCCGTTTCATGCGAGCCGCCACCAGTCCGCTCAGGTTGAGAGCAGGCACGAGCAAGAGGACGAACACTTTGGGCAAGAGCGCCAGGAAGATGTCCTTCCAAGAGGAAAGATCCTGTCCTCTCGACATCATGCGCTGAGCATGGGAGCAGACCTGAAGGTCGTATTCCCATTCCTTATCGCTCATGTTCAGCCGATGCACTTTTTCTTTCAAGAAGTCCCGCACATCATCGATGTTGTAACCATCCTTCAGCACTACCACCATCCTTCTGGAATCACCATATTCGCAAGGGAAAAATAGCTGCCCATAGCTTTCAGAGGCGATGGACGAGGTGGGCTCAATCACGCCCACAATCCGAAGGCAGGCGCTGTCATAATAGTTCAGTATTTTGCCCACTGGATTCACACCCTTGCCGAAAAGTTTCTCTGCCACATCTAAACTGATAATAGCGATGCTGACATCTGGAGCGGCATTCTCTCCAGTCAGCAAGCCCTCAGCATCAGTGAAGGGACGGCCATAGACGAATTTGTGATGATAGATCTTGAAGAAATTGGCATCCACACTCCTCATCGCTACAGGCAGAATCTTTTTGCCGTCCTCCATTCGCAGATATAACTTCCGAGCACCCATGTCCTCCATACGGGTCAGACAACCCGCTATCTCAGCACACGGCATCTCGTAGAACCACTCACGAATCAAGGTGTCGGGGAAGGCATAAAGCTTATAATTTCCACCTTCTTCGACTGTATGCTCAACGCCTTCTCTCATGTAGGCATTCATTGACACATACACCGTCCTACTCCGATTCACCTCTGGCTCGATGTCCGCCAGTTTCGCGTAATACACCACGGCAATCACCATCGTGAAGGCAATCGCCAACGCTGTGCCCGCAATGTAGATGGCGGAGAACAGCCGTTCGTCCTTCATCATGTGGAGGGCTTGGCGTATATAGATTAGCATTTTATTCATCTTCGCTTTGATATTTTGTTTTAGTTCCGTATTTATTTTTCCTTTTCCACCGTACCATTTTCTTTTTGAAAGTTTGAAAACTAATTTTCCAAGTTTCAGAATTAGTTTCTAAAGTTTGAAAAAATATTTCTAAACCTTCAAAGAGAAATATTCAGGTGATACTCTTTATGATTGCTCATTATATAATACAAAAAACATGCCAAAAGTGTAACACGTTGATAATCAGTAGTGCCTAAAAAGAGAAGTGTCCAAAAATGGACACATCACTGTCCAGAAATGGACACTCGAAGGATTATGGGAACACGATGGTGAAGCGAGTGAGACCATCATCGGGGTTGGTCAGGAGGGTAAACTGACAGCCGTGTTTGGTGAGGATGTCACGAATGAGGAGGAGACCAAGTCCTTGACCTTGGGGCTTGGTGGAATAGAAAGGGGTAAAGATGTGTTGGGCGACTTCAGGGGAGATGCCCCGACCATTGTCCGTAATGATGAGGGTCTTGGGTGTGGTGGTAATGGTGATGAGTGCATCGCGTGAGCCCTCCCCCTTTTTGGGTTGGGGGGCTATGCTTTCGATGGCATTCTTCACGATATTCACCAATGCCTGCTGGAAGAGGGTCGTGTCAAGATGGACAGGACTGGCATCGTCGGTCAGGTCGAAGGTCAAGCGGACATGGGCTGCATCGCAGAGCCCTTCGAGGAAGATGCGGCTCGACTCCACTTCCTCGCTCAGGTCGCAAAGTATGAGATTCGGCTCAGGTATCTTCACCACATTGGCGAAACGGGTGATGAACTCCGACATCGCAAGGGTGCGCTCCTTCAGCGCTTGAATGGGTTCACCGTCAAGCATGTCGAGCGTGCTCACAATACCCGTCACATTATTATTCACCTCATGGGCAATCATGCGGATGACCTTCTCGTAAGCCACCTTTTCTGCTTTCATCACCTCCGAAGTCAGCGACTCGATCAGGAAGAAAGGGTGCTGGTAACCTCGGTCGAGGAAAGAGAGGTGGGAGAGATGGTAGATTTGGGAGTTGCTCAGTCGGAGGGTTGTGTCTTCGCCCAACGGCAGAGCCTTCATCGCCTCAGAGATGGCAGGGGTGAGCATCTTCTGGGCGGCAGGATTCATGGATTTGACATTACCTGAGAGGTCGCACAGGATGACACCCATTGGTGAGGCATCGATGAGCAGGTTGAGGAAGGTGTTTTGTTCGTCGAGTCGCAGGTGCTCATTGCGCAGTCGGTTGATGAGGGTATTGAAAGTCTTGACGATTTCGTCTGTTTCTCTCTGTCCTGATGGGGAAAGTGTGGTGCTCATGTCTTGGTCACGCAGCAGTTCCATACCACTGGTCAGGGCGTCAATGGGTCGGATGACTTTACGATAGAAGAAAAACAGATAAACCATTACTATTACCAGCACTCCCTCCGCCACATAGAAAATGACGGGACGGATGCTGAATGTCAACCACATCAAGGCGGTAAATACACCCACGATGATGAGGGTCAGCAGGAAAAAGTAATACCTTATCTTCATCTCTTCAATCTTTCAATCCTTCAACTTTCCTCAAAGTCCGTGCTTTTCTATCTTTCGGTAGAGCGCTCCACGACTGATGCCCAGTTCCTTTGCCACCAATGAAAGATTCCCCTGATGCTTCTCAATGGAGGAGGCGATGGTGGCACGTTCTACTTCTTCGAGGGTGAGGCTTGACGAGGAAACTGTCGGAATGCCAACGCCTACAGGAGAGGAGTGGTTATTTTGTACATTGGCACGAAAGTCATCGGCCGTTAAAGACAGCGAGTTCTCCTCATTCACGGAGAGATGACTCTCCCCATGTAGGGGGAGTGAGGCGGGGGTCTTTAGGAGTAGGGTGCGCTCGACGAGATTCTTCAACTCTCGGATATTGCCTGGGAAAGGTAGTGTCTGGAGGTATTGGATGGCCTCGTCGGATGCTGAAACGGGTGGGAGTCCATTGGCAGCACAGGTCTGACGGATGAAGTGCTCAACGAGCAGCGGGATGTCCTCTTGCCGTTCGCGGAGGGGTGAGAGCTCCAGGTGGATGAGGTTGATGCGATAGAAGAGGTCTTCGCGGAAGGTCTTGTCGTTGACCATCTGACGGAGGTCGGCATTGGTGGCACACACCACGCGTGCATCTGTTCGTCGGGTCACGCTGTCGCCCAACACTTCGTAAGTCTGGTCTTGGAGTACACGCAAGAGTTTCACTTGACTCGCCAATTCCAGTTCGCCAATCTCATCCAAGAAGATGGTGCCGCCATCGGCCAGTTCAAAACGCCCTGTGCGGTCATTCTTGGCATCGGTGAAGGAACCCTTCTTATGACCAAACATCTCGCTTTCAAACAGAGCTGTCGAAATGCCACCGAGGTTCACCTTCACGAAGGGCTTCCCTACCCTTTTGCTCTGTTCGTGGATGAACTGAGCGATGAGTTCCTTACCTGTGCCTGACTCGCCCGTAATCAGTACAGGTGCATTGGTTTGTGCCACACGTTGGGCTGTAGCAAGGACGGAAAGCAGGGAGGGAGAACTACCTATGATGGTAGAGGAACAAGAGGACACTTGATGTTCTGACATTTCTCTTGCCCCATGCTCCTCGCCCCTTGCTCCTAAAAGGGTCAACGCTGTTTCTATCCTATCCATCAGCACCCCATTATCCCATGGCTTCGTGATGAAATCGAAGGCACCGTTGCGCATGCCCTGCACAGCCAGGTCGATGGTGCCCCATGCGGTCATCAGGATGACAGGCACGTCGGGTCGGAACACTTTCACCTGCTTCAGCAAAGTAAGTCCCTCCTCGCCATCGGTGGCAAGGGTATAGTTCATGTCCATCAACACCAACTCCAAGTTGGGTTGGTTGCGCACCACCTCCATCGCAGCCGCTGGCCCATCGGCACTCATCACCGTATATTCGTTACGCTCCAGTAGCAGAGTCAGCGTCACTCGGATGGCTCTATCGTCATCAACAATCAGTATCATATTTGTATATTTTCTGCAAAGGTAATGAAAAGTTTAGAGTTGAGAGTTGAGAGATGAAAGTTTTTTCACTCATTGATGCGTATCTTCTCTTTTCCTTTGAATTTCTGCATATCGCTCACCACCACGCTGTCACCTTCTTCCAATCCGCTGATTACTTCCACGTGGTCGTAGTTACATTCACCCAGACGGACGGTACGAGGAACCAGCGTGTGCGCATCCTTGAAGATAAACAAGATGTAGTCGCCTGCACCAGTGTAGTAAGAGCCGTTGCGGATGCGCATCACATCTTCCTTAATGCTGGTGATGACGAACACCTCCACCTTCAGTCCTGAACGCAGTTTGGGATGGCTGGGATTGTCCATCGTCACTGTGAAGGTGATGACACCGTTTTGGCTGAGGGGCGTGACGGTGCTGATGGTGCCGAAGAGACGTTCCTTGCCAATCTTGACAAGCACTCGTCCTCCTGCTATCACACGGTCGGAGTAGTTGTCGGTGATCTCGCCATTCACCTTAAAGTGGGTGAGGTCGCTCACCACTGCCACCTTGCTACCTGCCCCAACGATGTTGCCGATTTCGGAACTGATGTAGGTGAGGGTTGCTTTACGTGGCGAACGGATATTGGCACCATCGAGAGTGCGTCGGGTTTCGGAGAGTCCCTTGTCGGCAATGTCATCCTGAAGTTGCTTCATCCGTAGGTCGGCCTGGCGCACACGTACCTCATTCTGGTATTGCTGTTTGAGTTGGTGGAGCTGCATCTGTGCCGTACGCAAGGTGATTTCTGCCTGACGCACACGGTCTTTGGTGCCCGAACCGAGACTATCCAAATACTGCTCATTGCGCAGTTGTGCCTCCAATTGTCCCAACTTCATCTCCTCCACCTCTATCTGCATGCGGCGATCGCTGAGTTGGGTTTCGGTGTTGGTGGTGAGTTGCACGAGCTGCTGTTGGCGAATCTCACGTTCGTCGAGGGCTTTCGAATATTCTATCTGAGCAGACTGGAGGTCGAGCCGCAGGAGGGGCGTGCCTACATCCACCGTGTCGCCGCTGTGGGCATAAACTTCCAGTATCTGTGCGCTGATGGGTGAGATGATGACTTCCTCAAAGGCGGGCACCACCTTGCCTGTGGCTGTGATGCTCACGTCGATGGTGCCCCGATCGACTGCCGAGACGATGAGGCTTTTCTTGTCCACCGAGGACATCATCAGCACCCCTAACCAAACGGCCACGCCCAGGATGGCTGCCACGATGAGGACGTACTTTCCGATTCTTGCCATTCTTCTTTTGCGCTGCACGCTGACAGGAATGGCTCTGTCCATGGTCTGATTGTCTGTCTTCATTTGATGAGCTTCTCAAAATCTACGTTAATGTTTTGGTTGTTCTCAAAGTCCCAGAGGGTGATGGAACGCAACTGATAATAGAAGTACCAGTAGTTGAAGAGTTGCGAGATACGGTTCTGCCGAGCCTCGTCTTTGGCGGTCTGTGCGTCGGAGAGTTCGAGGGTGGAGATGGTACCGATCTTGAAAGTTTCCACGTTGGTGTGGTAACGTCGTTGGGCAATGGTGTCGGCTTCTTCGGCAATGCGCAGTTGCTGCCGCTGGTGGTTGAACTGCTCGGTCAGCACGAAAAGGTTTTGGTGAAACTCCTGCGTCTGCTGACGGAGTTGGTTGCGCACAATCTCTCGGTTGCTCTCTGCCACCTTCACCTTTCCACGTCGTTTGCCCCAGTCGAGCAAGGGCAGCGACACTCCTACCTGCACCACTTCCTTGCTCAGCAGGTCACGGTAGGCGTTGCTGAATTGGGAGGCTGTGCCCGTGTAGCCCACTTGCGCATAGAGCGTCACGTTGCGCAGACCAGCTTTTGCGTATGCCACCGATTCATCGGCTTGCAACTGTCGACGCCGCATGGTGGTGACGAAAGCATTGTTCTCCAAAGCATGATTAAGCACCTCGTCATACACCAGCGTCACGTCGGGGATATTGTCGGGCACGATGGGTTCGATGTCGCTTTCCACGTCGAGAAAGGCTTTCAGTTCAAACATCTGTGTCTTCCGATGGCTCTCGGTGGAGGTGAGTGCCGACTGGGCTTTCAGCATGTTGAGCCGCATCTGGAGCACATCGTTCTGGCTGATGCTGCCCATCTCACGTTTCGCCTTCGCCACCTCGTAGAGTTTCTCCGCATTCAGCAGGTTCTGCTCCGCGATGTTCACATTCTCATTCGCCAACAGGAGGTTGAAGAAGAGGTTGATGGCACGCATCGCCACTTGCTCCGTCGCCGTGAGGAACGATGCCTTGGCTTCCCGATAGCGCAGAGGCTCGATACGTCTGTCCCACTTCACCGTGTTCACGCTGAACAGGGGTTGGCTCAACGTCAAGGCGACGGGCATGCTCATGAACTGATTCTTGCTACCAGACGTGTTCCCACTCATCTGACGCAGCCAATCCAACGATGACTCTACCGACAGCGTGCCACCCGTCAGCCCAATCTTCTGGCTCACATGCACCGAGCCGTCCAACTCCATGTAGTCGTTCCTGACATACGAATAGCTGCCGTCCTCACTCTGATAGGTGCTGTAACGCTTGTTGTAGGTAGGCACATTCGCCACCAGCGACACCTCGGGCAGCAGTTCTGCCTTATAACTTCGCCACTCCCAATAGGCCGACTTCAATTCGCCCAATGCCACCGTGGCCTCCACGCTTTGCCGACGCGCCATCAGGATGCACTCGTCAAGGCTCAGTCGGAGGGTGTCCCCTTCGGCATGTCCCATCTGTGTCAAGAGGCACACCAGCATCAAAACCATTGTTCTTTTCTTCATCTATTTATGACTGATTTTTGCCTCTCTTATCGTACAAAACACGTGCCAATTCCTCAACTTATTGACTTTCAGTGTACCCATAAAAAAAGAGTGTCCATTTTCGGACACTCACTGTCCAATAATGGACACTTGGCATGAGCAAAGGCAAGGCTGTTCACACTCGCTTCAGCCGTTACAGGCTTTCGAGCATGACGATGGGTTCAGTACATCGACATGTCGTTTCTTGATGCCAGCAGGTCGTAGCGAATGTTGTCTTCCAGCACGGAGATACCGATTTTGCGAGGGGGCTGGTTGGCGGCTGTGACGGGTCGTGGACGCACGGGCTTGTGCACATCGGTGGTTTGATAGATGGTGTCGTGCACCACTTCATGGACATAGACGGTGTCGGTCGTGATGTGGGAGGTCAAGTTTTGTGGCGTTTCGTTGGCGGAACGCAGGCCATAGCCGAGGAAGAAGCTCACGAGGCAGGCGGCGGGAATGGCGATGTACCAAGCCCAGCGGTTGCGTGACTGCCAAGGGCGCACTTCCAGTTGGCTGTTTTCTTCCTCCCGGATGCGGAGTGCCCAACCGACGATGTCGTCATTGGTCATGTTCTCTGGCTGTTGTGGATGTGTGTTCATATACTTGCAAGTTTTTGACGGATGATATTCATTGTTTTGTGGATTCTCATTTTCACGGTTCCTTCTGTCAGATGCTCTATCTGGGCAATCTGGGGGATGGTGAGTCCCTCTTCGTAGTGAAGGGAGAAGAGCAGATGCAGGGGTGGTGGCAGTGACATGAGCACTTTTTGGACGGCGTCCCGCTGTTGCTCTTGGGTCAGCCTCACTTCCACATTGTCCTCGCTGACGGGTTCGGCATCGAGGGTGGCGAGAAAGTTGGCGACGTGCTCGTTGTGGCGGTAGGTGTTCTTGCAGAGGTTGTAGGCGATGGTGAAGAACCAAGTGGCCACGTTATTGCCCTCCACATATTTGTCTCTCGACTCATACACCTTGAGGAACACGTCGTGGGTGAAATCGGCAGCCGCCTCGTTGTCACCGCCTAATTGACGGAAGAAGAAGCCCTGTAGCCGTCGGGCATACCGACGGTACAGTTCTTCAAATGCCGACTCGCTGTCTCGGCTCGCACACAGCATCAGCGCTTCATCGGTCATCTGCCGATGGGATTTGAACAGAAGGATGCTCATTGTGCGGCAGATTTTGTGGATTCGTAATACTGACGGATTTCCTTTAAACCGTTTTCGCTGTAGTCTTTATTGTGCCTATTTTCAATCGCCTTGATCAACACGCCACTCAGCCAATGGCATCGCTGGGGGTCATACTGCTGGTAGTGGGGCAGAATGCCTTGCAGCAGAACGATGGTTTGACTTGTGCAACTGGTGGCGTCGGAATAGTATTTCTCGCTGTCCTTCGACGGCGTGAAGGGGAGGTAGAGGTAATCGAGCGAATAGCGTTCCTCTATGTTGCGGCAGGTCACAGCGATGTTGTCGTAGGGTTGGGGTGAGTAGCGGATGAGCAGTCCTTCGTTGTAGAGATTCTTCAACAAATCCTTGGACAGTTTCTCTCTGAGCCATTCACGCAGGTTTGAGGCTGAATAATAGACAGGGTGTTCGCTGTGCTCTCCTATCCAAGCCAATATCTTGAGGGTTGGTGTGTGCCAAGAAACAGATGGATCATCCGTCGGGCTGGTCTCAGCAGCCCAGTTTCCCGTCGGTGCTGGAACCTTGCACGCCCTCCATATCTTGTACCAGTCACTATTTCGGTTGACCAGTACCTTGTCCTTGTGTATGCCCAGCACCAGCTGAATCATCTTTTTGGGGATGAGGTCATCCTCTGCCTGAGCGAGATAGATGCCTCCCTGTTCCATTCCCTGCAATTCGTTGTAGTGGAAGTAGAGTACATCGGGTGAGAGAGTGCCGCTCTGGTAGTAGCGCGTCAGCATGTCCTTCAGACGTTTCTCATCCTTATCCTCACGGATAAAATACCGGCACCAAATCTTGTAGTCATCTTCATACAACCTTTCAGGTAAACGCTTGAGGGCTTCTTCTGCATACTCTTTTCTTTTGTTATATTCGAAGCTGATATCCTTTGCCAAGAGATAATAGGTATAGGTGTCAGGAATGGCTTCCTTCACACGCTTCATCAGCTCCTGCATCATCTGGTAATAATCCTGTTCACGATTATAGAAAGTGCTCATGCTTTGCGCATGATACAGATTCCTCCATCCTATCTCATCTTGGGGATGTTCCTCCACGTAGGCTTCCCACTGATGGAGTCTCTCCATGTCTGACAGGGAATCACCTGTGTTCCAATACGCATCGAATTCCGCTCTTTGCGTTTCTGAGCTTTGCTGCTGCTGGCATGAGCACATCAGCCCTGCCACCATGACGATCATTCCGATCGCTTTTGTTGTCATTTTCTTCATTGTTTTGATGTTTTGTTTTGCCTTTCTGCTACAGCATACACCCCAGAAATGATAGTGTTTCTAAAAAATGAGAAAAAAATGATGGCATCCCTCCACAAAAAAGTCCCAGCACCTTTTTTTAGATGCTGGGTACTTTTGTCAGCGTGACAAAGTCTTCGCGAA
>JBGUMY010000376.1:0-5717 GCA_045117095.1 Bacteroidaceae bacterium
TTTCGATGGATACCGTCACATTCTTCAGCATTGGTTCATACGTGTTCAGACTGACTCGAATACTTTCCTCACATTCCTTTTTTGTCACTTCATTCTTCAATCCACCTGTTGAGAATCCTGTCTGATTCGCATTGAACTCACGGTAGTGGACATTAGAAAACTCATGATTCCAATACTCGAAGCCAAAATCCGGGTCTGCTTCGAAACTTCCACGGGGGGTGAAAACGATGAGTTCCACCAAATTATCAAGCATCGAAATGCGGTCTTCGATATTACGAAGCATTTGTGTGCCTGATGCTGAAAAACTCAATGGTGTACTGATAAATTTCATATCTGCTTGCCTAACCAACTACGACGTGGCTCGGGTTTGGGTTCAGGGGTAGGAGTGGGTTGTGGTGGTATAGGAGTCAATAGACTAAACTTGTCAATCTTATCATTGATGGCATGACACATACCAATGCCTTGCCTGATGCGGAGATACGCCTTTTGGTAATTGTACCCGATTTGTGAGAAGTTGTAGAAGGTTGATGCATCCTCTAAAGTCAATACTTCATCCATATCACATGCCAGGGCAAAGCCGCCCACTACTCTCTGAATACATGCCAGCAACATGGCAGGTGTCATGGTGTCTTGCATGGTGTTGGCTTGAATGAGTACCTCTTGCACGATAGGCCAATAGATGCTGATGGCAGTTTTGACAGGTGATTGTGTCTGAGTCTTTGTTTTCTCGTGGATGCTTTTCAAAACGTCCACCAATTGTGTGCGTAGTTCTTCTAAACGATAAGAAGCCGACACGTAAAGACATGGGGGAACAAAGCGTGCAGTATCCTCCTGCCATCCGTCGTTGTTAATCAGATGGCTGATGGGCATCGCATGGTCGGAAAGGGCTGTTTGTGGCGTAATAAGCGAAAAATAGTAATGTGGCTCAAGATAACCATTGTCAGTCTCCTCCCATCTTTCAGGTTCTCTGTTGATGGTTAAGAATAGTTCATTCTCGTTGGACGGCAAGGATAGTGTGTTGTTGAGAACTTGTATTTGGTCTCTGTCCAAATGAAGGTTGATCACATCACCTGTCCGTGTGATAGCGAGCAGGGAGATGGATGTCACTTCAACTTGCTCTCTGGTAATATTGAGCGATAGGTTGAAAGGGTGTAGGGATGGCATCAAGCCATAGCGTCCTGCCGAGGCTAACATAAGGGCTTGATTTAATGACTCTGCTGTGCAGTTGTCAGCAGCTATCAGCACCTCATCGGTGAGACGCATCCCTTTTTTCCAGCAAATTCTTTTTGACATAGTATGTTTAGCTAAGTTGTTTTATATGTTAATGTTATAATTGAGATAATTTCGAGAACTCTCGTCATTGAGTCGCATGGGTTCCTCATCAGTTACGATGTCAAACTGCAATTTTTCTTCTATTGAGAGGAAATAATCTTGTAAGAACAGCCGAAGTTCTTCCATCTCATCAAGGAAACGAAATAAATTCTCTGTACATTCTTGATTGTTCCAATAGTTGATGCGATAGGTCAAAACGGGTTCTGCATATTGCCCTGACACATAACCTTCATTCAGTTCCATATCGATGCAATCTGGGTAGCGTGGCTGAGTGTCTTGAAATATCTGATTCTCGGTCTGCCGTCTGATGTGCAATCCCTCTTCGCAGAATATTTTTCGAAGCATCAATGTAAGCAAGGTCTTGTTTCCTCGGATGATGCGACATTGTGGCAAATAGTGTAATATACTTCTGATGAAACGGTTATTGTGTTGGGATTCTGTAATGCTGTCGCCCAATATCCTCTGCATGACCAAATTTTCTTTAGCATACACCTCGACTTTCTCCCTCACCCGTGCTTTCAGCCTGAATAATAAGATGTCGATAGGTGCAAAGAATTTGTAGGCGTTAGCAATCTCTTCATCTTGTTTTTCCAGTTCTTTATCAAAGCGTTCCTTCTCTTCCGATTTGGGCAGGTTGTCAAAGCGGTCGATGGGGTGGAACATATATTCGGGCAGGGCATTGTAAAAGCTGTTGCGGCTCAAGGTGAGGTGTAGAGTATCATTGGCTTGTAGCTCCATATCCACAATGTCGTTGTAGGTGTTGCGCTTGTGCAGACCACTGAAAGAAATCTTGCACATTCCTTCTGGGTAGTAAGGCAACAGCCATTCGGCATTGAGATCGTTGGGTAGCATTTGAGGTAGGGTCATGTTCGTTATCTGGAATGAGGGGAGATTGAACAGTCTTTTACAGTGAATCGTAGCAGGTGGCATCGGCAGACAGTTCCACGTGATACACACCCTTGTCGGTGGACACTTCGATAACATCGAAAGGTGGAATGCCGATTTGTTGTAAGGTCAGTTCTTGGTAGGGAAAATCTTTGCTGATGTTCTCATGAAAACTCTTATGGAAGAGTGTTCGGTAACTGAGTTTGCGCAGTTCTTCATGCTGCTTGATGTGTGCCTCTAATTTGGACTCAGGCAGCATGACTGGGAATACCTTTTCGGGTTGGTCCGAAACAATTTTGTCGATAAACTTATTGTTGCGCATATTGATTTCCACCACCTTGACATTCAGTTCTCGCTTGAGGGTTCTTAACGTACTGCCCACTGTCTGTGTAGCAGATAAAGCGATTCCCCGCGTGATGTTCGACCAGCGTTCATGGGCAGGACAAGTATTTTTCCATGAGGCAAATTTGTAGATGTTCATACTGTTGGTCATGCCCTCGTATCGCAGCATCTTGCCTTGCAGGGTCTTGAAGGGCGAAGGTTCCTGTGTGTCTTCGTGGATAATCTTCATCGCCTCTTGTACTTGCATGGCTCCGATGATGGAGGCACTGATGGGAGTTGTTGCCACACGCCCTGCCTTTCCCTGTGTACGAACCACATCGGCACAGCCTGTGCGCAGCATGATGTTGTTGAACTCTTCACGGGAGAGTCCACATTCATAACAACTGACACCTGGTTTATACACCCTGACGGTTCCTGTCAGGTTCTCAATGCTGCCATCTATCCACGTCTTGCCTGCCCGCATGCACAGACGATTCAGTTGGTAGCGGGCGATGCGGCTGTCCAAACAGCCGATGACCACGTCCACGGCATTGTAAAGACCAAAACCCACCTCTGAAAAGAGGTTGCCCACGATGGGGGTCACGTGGATTTGGGGATTGATCTCCATGGCGCGCTTCGCCACGATGTCGGCTTTGTAGGCATGCTGGTAGGCATCTTCTTCGCGAAACAAGACGGAACGGGTCAGATTGGACAGTTCTATCTGGTCGAAATCCACCACATAGATGTGGCCTACGCCGAAGAGCGCCAAGTTTTTCACCACTTCATTGCCCAAGGCGCCTGCACCAGCCACGAGCACGCGGGCGTCTTTCACTTTTTCCTTTTTGAACCATGAGAGCAGGGTGTAAACCCCATCCCCCCATTCGTAGGCCAGTCGGAGTTCTGCCATAGGTATTTAGTTTTCTACATATTCGAAGGTGGTATCGCCAATCTTGAGGGTGTCGCCGTTGGTGAGGATGACGGGCTTGCCCACGGTGAGTTCGGAGCGCACGTTATAAATGGCGCCAGGAGCCAAGGCTTTCGCCATCGGAAGCATCTTCGCCTTGTCGATATAGAGCTGCACGTGTTCCTTGGCCACCTTGCTGCTCTTCTCCCAGTTCATCTGGATTTCACACTCGCCCGTCATACCGATGGACACTTTGTTGCCACCGCCTGTGGCGTTCATCCACTTGTGGATGGGGATGCGCTGCCCAGCCTTGACTCCGTTCTTGATGACGAGGAAATATTTCTCTGCCAACATACGGACAGTGACGAGTGAGGCACCCAAACCACCGCCATAGATGATGAAGTCGAGCAGCATATTGAGCCAACCATATCGGCCGCCGATGCTGCCACTGAAGTAGAGGACAATGAAGCCAATCACCGCGGAGCAGAGTCCGCCGATGAAGGCGCTCTTCATTGGGATGGATGACTTGACGGTGAGACTGAGGGCTGTGCAGATGGAGAAGAGGATGTAGGCGGGGAGGGAGCAGTACCAAGGGATGTAGGTAGTGCCTACGGCTGAAAGCAGGAGGCAGAAGATGATGCCACCCACGGCAAAGGCTGCCATGCCTACGATGCTGGTGAGGCAGGAGAGTCCAAGGATTTTCAGATAAATCATGAGACTCTTGTTGCGATACTCGTCGAGGAATCGGAAGACGAGCGAGAGGAAGAATCCGAGCAGAAGACCGACGGTGAGGAAAGCGGACACCTTGCCCGCACAGTCGTTCAGGAGGTTGCTGGTCTGATTTTCATTGAGGAAGAAAGTCTTGGCGATGGCTTCGCCCAAAGAGGGGAATAAGCCGCGTCCGGTGACTTCGAAAATCATCCAACTGACCAATCCTGCCAAGATGCCAGAGAATATCTGCATGCTCTCCTGCAAGGACGTGGCACTGAACATCTCTTTCAGATCTACATGCTCTTGGATGCCTTCCTTGCAATTCTGACCGTACTCCACACATTTGTAGCCATTCTGTTGCCAACAACTGACGTGGATGATGTGTTTGCATTTGGTCACGACCAACTGCCCGGGTTCTATGTTCTGTCTGCAATAGGTGCAAATGCGACGTTGCACATTCTCTTCTGGAACATATTTCTTGTAGTATTTGGATTCAAAACCTTTGGACTTGAAAAACGGTATGATGACTTTCATCACCAGGAAGAAGAACAGGATGGTGAGCAGCGCCACCATGATGGACACCAAGAACTTGGTCAGCACATCGCCGGTGCTTTCCTCATGCAGGGGCCAAGGTGTCTCGGCAGTACCGATGGAGTAATTGCCTACGCCTGCCTCCATGCCCTTCCATTCGGCGGTGTATGCCACACGTCCTGTATAGGCCTTGCCTTCGGTTGCCTGATAGGTGAAAGCAAAGTCGTACATGGCATCCTTCACCACCTGTTGGAAGTTGCTCAACACACTGCTGAGGTTGTCGGAAGGGATGTAAGCGCCTTTCCGCTCATTCAGCACTTTGCCGTCGGCATTGCGGGGTGTTGACACACCTTGCAAGGTCAACTCCACATTCTCGTCAATACCTTCGCCTGTGTAATAAAAGGCATAGACACGCGGCACCAATTTGGAGGCGTCGGACTGATAGTCGGTCACCTCAATGAACGAAATGGTTTCATCCGTCGGACGCTTGTTGCCTTCAGTGAAGATGAAAAGGATATTCTTGTCGAGGGCACGTTGGGCACGTTGAGCGATGACGGTGTTGCGCACATAACCCTCCGCGGTGTTGACGTCTCCCTCCATTTCAGCCTGAGTGGTGTTGAACTCCGCGAGTTTTGCGTAGAGTGCCCCGTAGAAGTATTTGTTCTCGGCGTGCACCTTGAATTTTGGTTCAAAGTCCCGCAGATTCTGTTTGGTGACCAGTTGACTGGTGGTCACATCGTCGCCCATGAATGCCAGATAGACACAGCTGTCGGGTGCACTTTCCACTAATCGGCCGAATGCCTCATAGATTTGTTGCTTTCCTTCTTCGGGAATGCTGAGGTCAACCAGTACGGAGAAGGTGAAATCTGATGGGATTCTTTGTCCAGAACTGACCGTTGTAATCATCCTGCGATCGGGCGAGATGATGTTTTTGTCCTCATAGACGACCAAATACTTCTCCAAGTCACTGGGTGTGATGTCTTTGCATGAGTTTCCGTCACTGTCTATCGCCTTCATGAACAAAGTGATGCTG
>JBGUMY010000377.1:0-2405 GCA_045117095.1 Bacteroidaceae bacterium
GATTGCTGGCTGCCGCTGCCCTCATGCTGATGTCGAAAGAGAACTTTGGCGACCCACGGGAATCAACCTTTGTGTTTATTGTCAGCGTAGTCATTTTTTTCTTTGCCTTTGTGGGAACAAGATTATATAAAGTGCATCCCATCATCATGATTCTATTGTGCGGATTGGCTGGGTTGATGATTTACTGATAGCATGAGAGAGGAAGCGAGAACATACAAGTTTGAGAACGGCTTTCGGCTGATACAGATACCTTCGTTGACCAATGTGGCGTATTGTGGCATCAGTATTGATGCTGGCACACGAGATGAGGAAGCTGGTGAGGAGGGTATGGCACATTTCTGCGAACACATGATGTTCAAGGGAACAGAGAAGCGAAAGGCCTGGCATATCATCAACCGAATGGAGGCTGTAGGAGGTGACTTGAATGCCTACACGAACAAAGAAGAGACCGTAGTGTATGCTGCCTTTATGAAGGAGCATTTGGAACGTGCGGCAGAACTCATCTTTGATATCGTGTTTCACAGCACCTATCCACAGCATGAAATAGACAAGGAGTGTGAGGTGATTGTGGATGAGATAGAGAGTTACAATGACACCCCTGCAGACCTGATATTCGACCGCTTTGAAGACCTTATCTACCAAGGAAACAGTCTTGGACATGACATTTTGGGAACAGCGGAAAATGTGAGGAGATTCCAGACAGAAGATGCCATCAAGTTTGTGAAGAGGTTATATCGCCCTGAGAAGATGGTGTTCTTTGTGTTGGGTGATGTGAAGTTTGAGAACGTGAAGAAAGTGATAGAGAAACGGATGAAGCGGATGAATCATATCCCTCCTTCAGAAGTGAAAAGACCCATTCAGCCTATCACTCCTCATCCAGGTACCTTCATCGAGGAGCGAAGCACACATCAAGCCCATGTGATGATAGGAAGAGCGGCATACGGGTCAAAGGATGACAAACGCATTGCTTTATACTTCCTCAACAACATCTTGGGAGGACCAGGCATGAATTCGAGATTGAACATCGCACTGAGGGAACACAAAGGATTGGTTTATACAGTGGAGAGTACCCTAACCAACTACACAGACACCTCCACTTGGGCGATTTACTTCGGGTGTGATGTGGAAGATGTGGACAGGTGCTTGAAGACTGTGCGTCAGGAATTAGACAAGTTAATGAACGAGCCTCTCACTGAAAGGCAGTTCAATGCCGCTCTGAAGCAAATCAAAGGACAGATTGGTGTAGCTTGTGACAACTTTGAGAACTACGCCTTGGATATGGCAAAGGCATATTTGCACTACAATAAATTTGAAGGGATGAAAGATACCATCGAGCATTTGGAGAAATTGACTCCACAACGCTTACAGGAAGTGGCACAAGAGGTGTTCGATGCGCAGGGATTAACAACATTGATTTTTAGATAACAACAAAACTCATGAGACAAGTAATAGGAATAGGAGAGACGATTCTTGACATTATCTTCAGGAACGAACAGCCCACAGCAGCAGTGCCAGGTGGCTCCACTTTCAATGGAATCATTTCGTTAGGAAGGATGGGCGTACCTGTCACGATGATTACCGAAACAGGTAATGACCGTGTGGGCAATATCATCAAGCAGTTCATGGAGGACAATGGTGTCAACAACCAACATGTATGTATGTATGAGGATGGACGTACAGCCATCTCATTGGCCTATCTGAATGACAGGAACGATGCTGAATACACCTTCTACAAGGATTACCCCAATGCACGGTTGGATGTGGTGTGGCCCCAAGTGAATGAGGATGACATTGTGATGATGGGCTCTTATTTCGTGCTGAATCCTGTGTTGAGAGACAAGGTGACGGAGTTCTTGGATTATGCATCAGCACGGGGAGCTTTGATTTATTACGACATCAATTTCCGCTCTTCTCATGCATCAGAAGCCATCAAACTCCGTTCCACCATTCTGGAAAATTTTGAGTATGCCAGCATTGTGCGTGGTTCTACTGAGGACTTCCAGAACATGTTTAAGATTTCAAACCCTGAGAAGGCCTATCATCAAGAGGTGAAATATCATTGCAAGCAGATGCTTTGCACAGATGCTGAAGGAGACATCTGCCTCTTCTCTCCCAGTGTGACAAAGACATATCAAGTACATAAAATAGAAACAGTATCCACGATTGGGGCTGGCGACAACTTCAATGCAGGCATCATTTTCGGATTGCTGAAGGAAGGAATAGGCCGTAAGGACGTTGCTTCCATCACTGAAGAACAATGGAACCACATCATTCAGCATGGCATTGCATTTGCTACAGAAGTGTGCCAGAGCCTCAATAACTCAATCAGTAAAGAATTTGCAAAAAATTATGGAAGAAACTAAGGAAACAAAAGAGACACAAGAAATGCAGGAAGAAAACGGAAT
>JBGUMY010000378.1:0-5262 GCA_045117095.1 Bacteroidaceae bacterium
ACTCCTGAAAACTAACAATTTGAGCGGGCACGTCTAACGCACCCGCTCAATCGTTGTAAAGAGTAACTTACTTGTTCACAATCACCAAACCACCATTCTTGGGGATGGTCACCGTGATTTGCTTCTTGGCCTTCACCGTCTGCACACTGCCATTCAGCTGAGCATCGTCGCTGTACACCAGCAGTTCTGCACCCTTGTCATACAGGCTCAAGTCGATGTTCTTCTTCACAGGCTCATCCTGCGCATTCACACCCACGATGAACCAGTGGTCGCCAGCACGACGAGCAATGATGGCATACTTGCCTGGATAGCCGTCGATGAATTTCACATCGTCCCAAGTCGTGGGCACATCCTTCATGAAGTTGATAGCCCATTCAGGAGCATCCGTCAGGTTGTTGGGTGCCAAAGCAAAATGCTGCACAGCGCTTTGGAAGAGCACAGCTGTTGCAAGGGCATAAACGTCAGAAGTAACACGATGCGTACCACGTTTATTATCAGCGTTGTAGAACTTGTTAAGAGTTGAACCGCCAAAGTCCATCGAACCCACCGTATTGCGGATGAACGTGTGGATGGTCGCGTTCATAGCCTCTGCATCACAAGCACCCTGTCCAAAGTGGAGGTTCTCCGAAGCGAGCACAGCCTCGCTGGCTGCATAGTTAGGATACATCTTCTCCCAACCACGAGGCAGCGTGCAACCATGGAAAATCACAAGGATGCCGAAGTCGTTAGCATCAGACAAGATGTCCTCATAGAGCTGCATCATGTTCTGCTTGTCGCCACCAAAGAAATCGACCTTGATGCCACGAATGCCGATGCTCTTCATCCAGGCCATTTCAGCGCGACGCTCACGGCTCTTGTCCATCTTGCCGATAGGTGACTGAGGTGCATCGTTCCATGTGCCATTAGAGTTGTACCAAAGGAACAGACCCACACCCTTGCTCTTACCATACGCTGCCAATTCAGCCATCTTGTCATAGCCAATCTGCTTGTCCCAAAGGGCATCGATGAGCACAGTCTGATAACCCATCGCAGCAGAGAAATCGATGTAACGCTTCTGCTCGTCATAGTTACAACTGGAATCCATACCAATAATCCAGCTCCAAGAGCCCTTGCCATAGATGTACTCCTGCGAAGCTTTGTATTTCTGTTGCACGAGGTCGAAAGGCACGGTAGTCTCCACGATAGGAGCCAAAGTAGTACCCAACGTGATGGTGCGCCAAGGTGTCTCACAAGGCAGTGCCACAGATGCGGTAGTGGAACCCCAACCATTGCACTCACCTGCCTGTGGGAAGCCAATCCTATAAAGACCACCATCCACATTAAGGAGTCGGCTGGCTACATAACTGCCATCCACACCAGTCTCGCTGATGAGCACCCAACCTTTGTCACCCAGATGGAAGAGACATGGGAAAGAATAACCTTCACCCCAACCGTTCTTGCCCATCGAGTCATCCAGCGAATAACTGGTCTCATAACTGGGTGAGGTACGTGCAAAGCCACCCATAGGACGTGACTGAGGGCACATGAAAGTAGTCGTACCTTCTGGCAACTTGAATCCACTTGCCTCATTCTCTATCACACATACTTTCGTGTCACGCTGTGGCAAGATGCGATAACGATAAGCCACGTCACGATTGCTCACACGGAAGATGACATCCAGCACCTTCTTGCCCTTCTGCTCGAAGCTGCAAACTGCCTCAGTGGCTTCATAATCGACATGACTCTTTTTGATGTTACGCAGGTCATAAGACTCCTTCACCGTTGTCACCTCGCAACCAGCCAAGGTCAAGTCACTGGTGTAGTTGCCCATGTTGGTGTTGACGCCCAGAGGGGAATTGCCAATAAATTCTGTGGTGCCCAGAGTGACACGATAGGTGGCGATACCGTTCTGATCCTCCACCACCACCGTCAACTGACCATCAGGACTGCTAAAACTTTTCTCTGTCGCCCAAGCTGACGACCATACGCTTGCCAATGCAAGCATGCTCAAAATAATTTTCTTCATATAGTATACAATTGTGTAGTTGTTTTGATAAATCTTAACCATTCAACTTTATTTGTTGCAAAGGTACAACATTTTTTTCACATTTTCCTATGCTTCTGTTACACTTTCTTCTGCTCATGTATCAAACATTGTTTTTTTGTGCCTCTTTACTGCCCTCAAACGAATCGAACCACAAATTTTTGGAACTACTTTAAACAAAAATGATACAGAAGAGTAAGCGCATTTGAATAATTTTATATAACTTTGCACCCAACCCACACGCTGGGCGAGTCTCTAAACATTAAACTATATAAACTATAAACTTTACCAATATGGAAAGAACATGGCGTTGGTTTGGCAAGAAAGATAAGATTACACTTGCCATGCTGAAACAGATTGGTGTGGAGGGCATTGTGACTGCTCTGCACGATGTGCCTCTGGGCGAGGTGTGGACTCGTGAGAAGATTCACGACCTGAAGGAGTACATTGAGAGTTATGGAATGCGCTGGAGCGTGGTGGAGAGCCTGCCAGTGGTGGAGACCATCAAGTATGGAGGTCCTGACCGCGACCACCAGATAGAGGTTTATAAGGAGAGCCTGCGCAACCTCTCGGCTGAGGGCATCCACTGCATCTGCTACAACTTCATGCCTGTCCTCGACTGGGCACGTACAGACCTTCTGCATGAGAACCCCAATGGTTCCACAAACCTCTACTTCAACTATGCCGAATTTGCTTACTTCGACATCTATATTCTGAAGCGTGAAGGTGCACGTGAGGAATGGGCGAAGTTCCAATTCCCTGCTGGTGTAGGTCAGGGTCGTAATGTGTTGGCTGAGTGCGACGAGTTGGCAAAGACCATGACTCCTGAGAAAGAGCACAAGTTGGTGGAGAACATCATCATCAAGACACAAGGCTTCGTGTCTGGCAACTTCAGCGAGAACGACGAGGCTCCTATCCAGAAGTTCCGTGACTTCCTCGACCTCTACAAGGGCATCGACAAGGCACAGCTTCGCGCCAACATGAAGTACTTCTTGGAGGCTATCATGCCAACCTGCGAGGAATATGGCATGAACATGTGCGTACATCCTGATGACCCACCTATTGAGGTGCTGGGCTTGCCACGTATCGTGCGTACTGAGGAAGACATCGAATGGTTCCTCGATGCTGTGCCCAACAAGCACAACGGCCTCACTTTCTGTGCAGGTTCTCTCTCGGCAGGAGCTTACAATAATGTGGTGGAGATGGCAAAGAAGTTCGCTTCTCGTACCCACTTCGTACACCTTCGTTCTTGCCACATCTTCCCCAATGGCGACTTCACAGAGGCATCTCACCTCGGTGGACGTGCTGACCTCGTAGAACTCTGCCGCATCTTCGAAAAAGAGAATCCACAACTGCCCATGCGTGTGGATCATGGCATGACCTTCACAGATGAACCAGGTGGCATCATGGATGAGAGCAATCATGGCCACAATGCAGGCTATACCCTCCTCGGACGTATGTTTGCGATGGGTCAGGTGCAGGGCATCCTCGCCACAGTGGATAGAGAGTTAGGTATTGAGTACAAACAACCAGGATTCTTTGATTAAATCATGAAACTGAACGATATTTTCTCTGGCAATTTCAATGCCGCAGAATGGGAGGCCAAAGGCTACGAACTTCCCAAGTTTGACATCGCAGCTGTGCGCCAGAAGACGCACGACAATCCCACATGGGTACACTTCGGCGGCGGCAACATCTTCCGTGCTTTCCCTGCTGCCATCCTCAACGACGCTCTGAACACAGGCAAGTACGATCGTGGCGTCATCGTGGCGGAGACCTTCGATTTCGAGGTAGTGGACAAGGCTTATGCTCCTTACAATAATCTCTCACTTTGTGTCAACCTCTGCTCTGACGGCTCCATCGAGAAGAAGGTGATTGCTTCTGTGACTGAAGCCCTGAAGGCTGACCCACAATTCCCTGACTGGCAGCGACTCGTGGAAGTTTTCAAGAATCCTTCCTTGCAGATGATCTCCTTCACCATCACAGAGAAAGGCTATACTTACAATGAGGCAGACCTTGCTCGTGGATTGAGCCCTGTCTTTGCAATGGGTAAGGTGTGCGCCCTGCTCTTGGAGCGCTACAATGCAGGTCAAAAGGCATTGACCATCCAATCGATGGACAACTGCTCCCACAATGGTGACAAGGTGAAGGCTGGCGTCTTCGCATACGCAGAGCGTTGGGTCAAGGACGGACTCGTTCCTGAAGGCTTCTTGGCTTATTTGAAAGATGAAACGAAGGTGACCTTCCCTTGGTCGATGATTGACAAGATCACGCCTCGTCCTCATGAGAAAGTGAAGGAGATGCTGGCACAGGATGGTTTCGAGGACAATGACTACATCGAGACGGAGAAGCACACGTTCACCGCTCCCTTCGTGAATGCCGAAGAGGTGCAGTACCTCGTCATCGAGGACAACTACACCAACGGACGTCCTCCACTCGATTTGGGTGGTGCGCTCTACACCACTCGTGAGACGGTGGATAAGGTGGAGACCATGAAGGTGACCACTTGCCTGAATCCGCTCCACACCGCCATGTCCATCTATGGCTGCATGTTGGGCTACACGCTGATTTCTGCCGAGATGGCTGACGAAGACCTGCGTGCCTTCATCCAGAAGATTGGTTATATGGAGGCCATGCCTGTGGTGACTGACCCAGGTGTGCTGAACCCCTACGAGTTCATCGGCGCTGTCATCAATCGCCGCTTGCCCAACCCCTTCATGCCTGATGCTCCACAGCGCATCGCGATGGACACCAGCCAGAAGCTGCCTATCCGCTTTGGTGAGACCATCAAGAAGTACCTGGCTCGTGGACTCGATAAGTCCAACCTCGTGCTCATCCCACTCACCCTCGCTGGTTATGCCCGTTATCTGAAAGGCATCAAGGACGATGGCACCCCCTTCGAGCCATCACCAGACCCCATGCTGGCAGAGTTGCAAGCCATCGTCGCTCCTTTGGAGATTGGCAAGGCCGAGCAGGATTGGAGTCCATTGAAGAAACTCTACAGCCGTGCTGATGTCTTTGCTGTTGACCTCTACGAGGCAGGTCTTGGCGAACAAATAGAAGGCATGGTCAAGGAACTTTACGCTGGCAACGGAGCCGTCAGAAAGACACTCCACAAATACGTTGCAGCAAGATAACAGGAGCCCCTCATCGCAGGGCACTGAAAAAATCCCGTTAGGCCCTTTTTAACAATTACAGTCTGCACATAGTCAGTAAAAGATTTGGCCATGTGCAGATTT
>JBGUMY010000379.1:0-7871 GCA_045117095.1 Bacteroidaceae bacterium
CAACAGTGCCCTGATGATGGACGAGATGAACGAGGTACACGAGTTCATGGCCAAAATCAAGCGCGACGACGTGGAGACTAAATGGGGTCTCTCTGTCGATCCTGGACTGACTGATCAGGTGAAGATTACCATCCTCGCTACAGGCTTTGGTGTGGAAGACATCGATTCTGACGAAATGAGTAACCGTCTGCTGGCTCGTGATAAGGAGCAACAGCAGCGAGACGCAGAGAAAGCAGAACGAGAAGCAGAAAAGGCACACCGCCGTGAGACCATCTATGGACGCGACAAGAAAGACCGCGCTATCCGTCGTCCTATCTATAGTTACATCTTCAAGGAGGAAGACCTTGACAACGAGGACGTAATCAGTATGGTGGAGACATCACCCACCTTCAAGCGTTCGAAGGAAACCATGCGTCAACTCACGGATATGGGTTCAAACAAGACGAACGTAATGGAGCCTGGAACAACCATTGTGTTCTAAGGAACTGCCGAGAGAAACAAACAACCTCAAAAGGCTTATCCAATAAAATGGGGAGGGAAGCAATATCTCATTGCTTCCCTCCCTTCGTTTTGCTTTCGGTAAAAGATGTGCCGACTCGTTAGAATCACTTCTTGTGGACGGCACGAGAATATATGTAAGAATTGAATGAAATTTGCGATTAAGCGAATGCAATGTCAAGTTCACTTAGATATTGCTGAGCATAAGCAAATTATACAAATTTGCGATTAAGCATCAATCGTAGCATAGGTGGCGTTCTTCTCAATGAACTCGCGACGTGGACCAACGTCCTCGCCCATAAGCATAGAGAAGGTGTAATCAGCCTCAGCAGCATCGTCAATCGTCACCTGTTTCAAAAGACGGGTCTCTGGGTTCATGGTGGTTTCCCAAAGTTGCTCTGGATTCATCTCACCAAGACCTTTGTATCGCTGCACTTTAATCTTATCCTCCGAGCCTTCACCATAGGTGTCAATGAAACGCTGGAGAGCTGCCTCATCGTAACAATACTCGCTCACCTTGCCCTTCGTACACTTATAAAGTGGTGGCGTAGCAATATAGAGACGGCCATCACGAATGAGTTGTGGCAGGAAGCGGAAGAAGAGCGTCATCAGAAGGGTGTCGATGTGCGAACCATCGACATCGGCATCGGTCATGATGATGGTCTTGTAGTAGCGCAACTTATCGTAGTTGGCCTCTTTCTGATCTTCGGGGTTCAAGCCGAACTTCACGCCCAATGCCTGGAAGATGTTGTTCACTTCTTCATGCTCGAAGGCCTGATGCCATTTCACGCGCTCCACATTGAAGATTTTGCCTCGGATAGGCAGAATGGCTTGGAAATGACGATCACGCCCCTGCTTGGCAGAACCACCTGCCGAGTCACCCTCAACGATGAACATCTCGCAGTTTGCAGCATCCTTGTCTGAGCAGTCAGCCAATTTGCCAGGCAGACCACCACCCGTCATGGGGTTCTTACGCTGTACCTTCTCACGAGCCGCACGGGCAGCCACACGAGCTTCTGCAGCCAGCACCACTTTATCGATGACCATCTTGGCCTCCTTGGGGTGTTCCTCCAAGTAATAAGTCAAGGCCTCTCCCACAGCCTGCTGTACGGCACCAGCAACCTCGCTGTTACCCAACTTGGTCTTCGTCTGACCCTCGAACTGGGGCTCAGCCACCTTCACGCTAATAACTGCTGTGAGACCCTCACGGAAGTCCTCACCACTAATTTCTATCTTTTGCTTTTCAAGCTTCTCCGTAATCTTATTGTCGTCCGCATACTTCTTCAACACACGCGTCAAGGCTGTACGGAAACCTTGCAGGTGCGTACCACCCTCGATAGTATTGATATTGTTAACGTATGAGTGGATGTTTTCACTGTACGAGGTGTTGTACATGATAGCCACCTCAATCGGTGTGTTCTGCTTCTCCGTGTTCAAGTAGATGACATCATCGAACAAGCACGTACGGGTTGAATCGATGTAACGAACGAAATCCTTCAGACCGCCCTCACTGTGGAACACCTCCTGACGGATACCCTCGATACCCACCTCTGCGTTCTTGTCCAGACGCATATCCGTCAGCGTGATTCTGATGCCAGCATTCAGATAGGCCAACTCGCGCATACGGTTCGCCAAGATGTCGTATTTGTAAGTGGTCGTAATGAAGATACTATTGTCTGGCCAGAACTGCTGACGTGTGCCTCGCAACTCTGTCTCGCCCACCACTTTCACATCATAAAGGGGCTTACCTTTCTCATATTCCTGCTGATAGACCTTTCCATCACGAAAAACTTGTGAAGTCATGTGCTTCGACAGGGCGTTCACACAACTCACACCCACACCGTGCAGACCACCTGACACCTTATAGGAGCCCTTGTCGAACTTACCACCAGCGTGCAGCACTGTCATTACCACTTCAAGGGCACTGCGATGCTCCTTCTCGTGCATGTCCACAGGGATACCACGTCCATTATCCTGAACCGTGATGGAATTATCTTCATTAATAGTCACTTCGATGTGCGTACAGAAACCTGCCAGCGCCTCATCAATTGAGTTATCGACAGTCTCATAAACGAGATGGTGCAAACCCTTCTCGCTGATATCGCCGATGTACATGGCGGGGCGTTTTCTTACAGCCTCCAAGCCTTCAAGGACTTGGATGTTACTGGCGGAATAATCCGCCCCGTTCATTTGCGTTTCATCCATTTTTTATTCTCTTAAATATTCTCTTTGTTTTTCTATGATTACGTTACAAAGTTACGGTTTTTTTTCGACATGAAGAAAGAAAAAACAAAGAAATGTTCCCCGTAGGGGAAAAAAGTTCAAAACATCCCCTTTTCGAGGCTTATTTTCATTTTCTACCCATAAAAGAAGAAGGCTGAATCTCTTTCGAGTTCCAGCCTTCATTGTCTCTACGAATATTTAGTTATATTCTTTTTAAGCCAACTTGGCAATCAGCTTCGCAGTGTTTGATTTCAGGTTTGCAGCCTTCTTCCAGTGGATGATATTCTGCTTAGCGAGCTTGTCAAGCATCTTCTGGAGCTTTGGGAACATTTCCTGAGCCGTTGCTTTGTCCTTCTCGTTGCGGATGTCGCGGAGGAAATTACGCATGGTCTTAGCGTAGTAACGGTTGTGGAGTCTGCGCTTCTCGTTCTGACGGATGCGCTTCAGACATGATTTGTGGTGTGCCATTTGTTTGTTAAGTTTTTAAATGTTGATGAAATGTTTTTTTGTTTTTGACCCAACAAGTGGGCAGGAGTCCGATGTGGTATGGCGCTATGACCTCGCACCCATCTCCATAAAAAATGGTAGCCCGTAGGAGAGTCGAACTCCTCTTTAGAGAATGAAAATCTCTCGTCCTAGCCGATAGACGAACGGGCCAACCTAAGCAACTTTTTCAAATTGCGAGTGCAAAGGTACGACTTTTTTGCCGACCGCCAAAACAAATAAGAGTTTTTTTCTCCATTTGAGTAAAAAAAATGCACAAAGGTGATGATTTCTCAGCAATTATCCTTACTTTTGTGCCGTATTTCATACATTTCTTTTATCAACCACAGTAAAAAAAAACAAACACATGAAGAAATTATCTCTTGTAGCAGCTATGCTGCTCATGGGCATCGCATGTTTTGCCCAAACCACCAATCTTCCCAAACCTAACATGCAACGTAAGACCCTCTCTGTGATGGAGGCTTATCAACAACGCAAGTCTGTGCGCGAGTATAATGCAAAAAAACTCTCTGACCAAGATTTGAGCGACCTCTTATGGGCAGCAATGGGGCAGAACCGCCCTGATGGACATCTCACCGCTCCTACAGCGATGAATCGTCAGGAAATCCGCCTTTACGTTTTCACAGACAAGAATGTTACGCTTTATGATCCTAAAGCCAACACGCTTACTCAAGTGGCCAGTGGTGATCATCGCGGCATCGTGGCTTCAGGTCAAGATTTCGCTAAAACGGCTCCAGTGGTGCTTCTGATGGTGGCCGACATGGAAAAGTTTGGCAGCAACAACCAACATGCACAATGGATGGTAGCAGTGGACACAGGCATCGTATGCGAGAACATCAACCTCTTTTGCGCCGCAGCAGGCCTCTGCACTGTGCCTCGAGGTACGATGGACAGCAAGGCCATCAGCAGTCTCCTCGGACTCAATGAAAAGCAGATTCCACTCATCAACAACCCTGTAGGTTACGCCAAATAACACATGTAGGGCAACAAACAGAAAAAGCGCCGCCACCACACTATATTATTGCTGAGACCAGCAAAGGCTTCTTTGACAGAGAGAACACCAGTCTGAAAGCGTTTCTCTGTTTATCAGTATTTATAATATATGTGTGAATTTCGTTACAAAGTTGAGGATAATTGCTGAGAAATCACTATCTTTGCACCGAATTTTATCGTTATGGCAACATTTTGGACAAAAAGGAACGAAGATATCGAGGATGAAAAGACAGCGATGCCTTGGGGCGAACTGTTTGTCAAAGGCGACAGAAATATCCCTCGCAAAAGGAAATTGAAGGTGGCACTCTTCGATTTGGATGGAACGTTGGTGGATACGGAAGACCAATATACCATCTTTTGGGGCGCAACTGCACGGAAATATCGTCCAGACGTACCTCAACTCGAGTTTCTCATCAAAGGTACCACCCTCACCAACATCTTTGCAACGTATTTTCCTGACCCTCAATGGCAACAGGACATCACCAAAGAACTTATCGCGTGGGAGGCTCAGATGTGCTATGAGTTCTACTCTGGTGTGCTCCCTTTCATCAAGGATTTGAAGAAGAACGGAGTACAGTGTGCCGTTGTCACCAGTTCCGACCAATCCAAGATGGCCAGTGTCAGAAAACAAATTCCCCAATTGGACAGTCTTTTTGACAAGGTGCTCACAGCCGAAGACTTCACAGCCTCCAAACCTGCTCCTGACTGCTATCTCTTGGGCGCACGAATTTTCGACGCTGACATTGATGAGTGTGTGGTCTTCGAAGATGCCTACACAGGCTTGCAGGCAGGCATGGCTTCTGGCATCTTCACCATCGGTCTGCCCACAGGACATACGAAGGAAGAAATCAAGGACAAGTGTAATTATGTCCTCGATAGTTTTGAAGGGATGACTTTTGAAAAGATACAACAAATAATAGAAGGCTAAGCACCTTCCATTATTTGTTGATTAAAAGAGTAAGGTTTTCCCTTACTTATTTTTTCTTCACAGGGTCACAAGTGAGGCCGCAACCCAAACGCTTCAAGATTTTTCTATCCACTTCCCCCAGCATAACGGTCGTATGCATCTGACATCCACGTAGTTTGGGAAGTTGTTCGAGGGCACGTCGGCAGTTCTCATCGTGTTGGGAAAGCACAGAGATGGCCACCAGCACCTCATCGGTGTGCAAACGTGGGTTGGTACCACGCAGATAATCGATCTTAGTTTTTTGGATGGGTTCAATCATGCTCTGAGGGATGAGCTTAACGTTGTGGTCAATACCAGCAAGATGCTTCATCACATTGAGCAGCAAGGCAGCACAGCAACCTAAAAGCGAACCCGTCTTGGAGGTGATGATGGTGCCGTCTTCCATTTCCATCGCAGCACAATGCACCCCTGTTTGAGTCTTCCGTTCGTTAGCCGCCACAGTGACACGACGGTCAGCAGTAGTGATTTTGGCTTGATTGAAGAGCAACTGAATCTTGCTTACCTCACTCTCGTTGCAGGCTCCATCAGCAAGTTTATTAGTGGCATCATAGTACCTCCTAATGATTTCATCCTTCGACGCTTGGCAGCACACCGCATCATCGCTGATACAGAAGCCCACCATGTTCACACCCATATCAGTCGGTGACTTGTAGGGGTTCTCGCCATAGATGCCTTCAAAGAGGGCATTGAGCACAGGGAAGATTTCAATGTCCCGATTATAATTGATGGCCACTTTCCCATAGGCATCGAAGTGGAAGGGGTCAATCATATTCACATCATTGAGGTCGGCAGTGGCGGCTTCGTAAGCGATGTTGACAGGGTGCTTCAAGGGGAGGTTCCATACAGGGAAGGTTTCGAACTTGGCATAGCCAGCACGAATACCACGCTTGTTCTCTCCATATAGTTGACTCAAACACACAGCCATCTTGCCGCTTCCAGGACCTGGAGCCGTAACAATAACCAGCGGACGAGTTGTCTCCACGTAATCATTCTTACCAAAACCTTGATCAGAAGCAATTAAATCCACATTATGAGGATAGCCGTCAATCAGATAGTGGAAATAGGATTTGATGCCCATGCGCTCGAGTCGATGACGGAATTGATCTGCAGCACGCTGTCCATCGTAGTGGGTGATGACCACCGAACCTACATAGAAATCACGATTCATGAACTCGCTACGCAGGCGCAGTACATCTTCATCATACGTGATGCCAAGGTCAGCGCGCATCTTGTTCTTTTCGATATCTTCGGCACTGATGACAATCACAATTTCCAAACTATCGCTCAACTGTTTGAACATGCGGAGTTTGCTGTCGGGATTAAATCCAGGCAGCACACGCGATGCATGATGGTCATCAAACAATTTTCCACCCAATTCGAGGTAGAGTTTGCCATCAAATTGGGCAATGCGTTCACGGATATGTTCCGACTGAATCTTCAGGTATTTCTCGTTGTCAAATCCTATCTTCATATTGTTATATTTCCATTTCGGGTGCAAAGATACGATTAAGTGAGAGAAAAAACAAAGGAAAATATAAAAACCCAAAGGATTTGAAGCAAAAGTTAGGCAAAAAGAGAAATATGTCCATACTTTTCCCTAACTTTGCACTCTCACAAGAGAGCCAAAAGGCTACAATGAAATATAATTAAGAACTAAAAATAAATCTTATGGCAAAATTCAAGCGTATATTGCTAAAACTTTCAGGTGAGAGTTTGGCTGGAGAACAGAAACAAGGAATTAATGTAGAACGACTCAATCAGTATGCCCAGCAGATCAAGGAAATCGCAGAGATGGGTGTACAGATTGGCATCGTCATCGGTGGTGGCAACATCTTCCGTGGATTGAGTGGCGCAGGCAAGGGCTTCGACCGTGTGAAGGGCGACCAAATGGGCATGTGTGCTACGGTCATCAATTCATTGGCATTGTCAAGTGCTTTAGGAGCCATTGGTCAGAAAAACCGTGTGCTCACAGCCATTCGTATGGAACCCATTGGCGAGTTCTACAACAAGTGGAAAGCTATCGAAGCTATGGAGCAAGGTGAGGTGGTCATCATGGGCGCTGGCACTGGTTCCCCTTACTTCACGACCGACACAGGCTCATCACTTCGTGGTATCGAGATTGAGGCTGATGTGATGCTGAAGGGTACTCGTGTGGATGGTGTCTACACAGCCGACCCAGAGAAAGACCCCACCGCCACAAAATATCACGACATCACATACGCAGATGTGATTGCACAGGGCTTGAAAGTAATGGACATCTCAGCCACCGCCATGTGTATGGAAAACAACCTCCCCATCTACGTGTTCAACATGGATGTGTTAGGTAATCTGAAGAAGGTGATGGAAGGTGAGGAGATAGGCACACTGGTGCACAATTAAATCCCCACAATTTTCTTGATAGCGATAGCATCCTTATCGCCATCGGCTACATCTTCCTTGATTTTTTCAATGACGTTGTCGCCCCCGTTAGGATTCTTCACGGCTTTCAGAAGCCACGATTTCGCTTTGGCTGCATCTTTGGTGCAGCCTTTTCCTTTCATATAGCATCTGCCAAGTTGATATTGCGACTTGGCGTGTCCTTGTTGAGCCCCCTTCAGATACCATTCATAGGCCTTCTGGTTGTCTTCAGCCACGCCATGTCCCTTGTCATAACATCGTCCCACACGATACTGTGCCTTCTTATGCC
>JBGUMY010000380.1:0-8632 GCA_045117095.1 Bacteroidaceae bacterium
TCCATCTCATCACGCTTCGACAGATAAGCCTGCAGAATCACATTCTTGTGCGAGTCACAATAGTCAGAATATTCATGTACAGCCTTCTCATATTCGATACGCGCACTATCGGTCAGATGCTGATAATAATCTACGTCCAAACGAGCTTTGCTAGTACGGTACTGAATGATGAAGTCTTGCAAGCGCTGCTTGACAGAATCCGCCAAGATGGCACTTACGAGCGCATCTTGATCTTGTACCGTGATGGTGGTAACGTTGGTCTTCTTATCCACCACACAAGTGATTTTCTCCTGAATATCGGTCACAATTGCAAAGTCCTTGCGCGACATTCGGAAGGCGTTCACCTTGCTGACATCTCCACCGACGACCGCATCCTCATCTTCAAACTGTTCGCTGATCCAACGACTCAAATCGGTAAAAGGCTTCGTCAACCAATTCGGCTTCTGATGCTTTTTCAGATAGGTGTAATAATCGGTACTGAGTTCTCCATCAGCCGTTGTCACTTGGATGTCCAAGAGACCAACGGTGAACTCAGGAGACTCAAACAATTCAGGATATAACAATGGGTATATGGCATCCGTAGATTCCATTCCTCCAATATTGATGCCAAAAGACGAAGCGATGGATGACAATCCCCCACCCAAATCCGCTCCACTGGTTTCTGGCGCCAAAGAGACAGAAGCCACATAAAATCGGGGCTGAGGCAAAATCCATATACACGATAAGACAAACACAATAGGCCAAACCCACAAGAAGAGTTTCCGTTTCTGCCATACTGCTTGCCAAACCTTACTCATTTCTATAATCTTTGCACCATCTTTCTTTGCTTCCATCTTTTCTTTCGTTTGCATTAAATAAATGTCACAATTCCTTCACTACTTCTATGGCACGCTCTATCACCTTGTGCATGTCATAATACTTGTATTCAGCCAGACGACCGCCAAAAATCACCTTGCGTTGGACATCAGCCATCGCCTTATATTGCGCATAAAGCGCTGAGTTCTTGTCGTCATTTACGGGGTAATAAGGCTCATCACCAGACTGCCATTCCTTACTGTATTCACGCGAGACAACGGTATCAGGACAGGCAGACAGAGCCTCACCAAACATCTCGAAATGCTTATGCTCGATAATACGGGTATAAGGCGTTTCAGCGTCCGTATAGTTGATTACCGCATTGCCTTGATAGTTTCCTACCCCTTCCAACACCTCAGTCTCGAAATAAACCGTTCTATACTGAAGATGTCCATACTGATAGTTGAAATAACGGTCTATCTCACCTGTATAAATGATGCGGTCAGCCAATGCATCCAGTTCGTCCTTTTGATCAAAATAGTCAATGCCAAGCCTAACCTCGCATCCTGCTATCATCTTCTCAATCAGATGGGTATAACCACCTATAGGAATACCCTGATACGTATCGTTGAAGTAGTTGTTGTCGAAAGTGAAACGAACAGACAGACGCTTGATGATAAAGGCTGGAAGTTCTGTACATTGACGTCCCCACTGCTTCTGCGTGTAGCCTTTGATGAGCGTCTCGTAGATGTCCTTTCCGACTAACAGTAATGCTTGTTCCTCCAAGTTCTGCGGTTCGGAAGGATCTCTTAACTCTTCATTCTTAACTCTTAACTCTTCACTTGCCTTCTTCCGTTGCTCTTCTATCTTTGACTTCGCCTCAGCCGGGGTCTTCACGCCCCACATCTGATAGAAGGTGTTCATATTGAATGGTAAGTTGTAGAGTTTGCCCTTGTAGTTGGCAACAGGCGAGTTGGTGTAGCGGTTGAACTCCACAAAACTATTCACAAACTGCCAAACCTCCTTATTGCTCGTATGGAAGATGTGGGCACCATACTTATGGACGTTAATGCCGTTCATCTTCTCTGTATAGATATTGCCACCAAGGTGGTCACGTTTATCTATCGTCAAGACAGAATACCCCTTCTGTTTGAGCAGGTAGGCAGAGACTGCACCAAAGAGTCCTGTACCAACAACCAGAAAATCATATTTTGTCTTCATATCATGAAGTTCGTTGAGAAGATGGACAATCTGAATTTACTTGAGGATATTAGCAATCGTCACCATCATGGTTGCGATAGATGCAGCCGATGTACCCATAGCAGCGTATTCCGCTGTGGTCATCTTTTGCTTCTGCTTCTTCGATGGCACCACGATTGTACACCCAGGTTCGACCGCTTTCTTGCTCCTATGACTAAGCAATTCCACAGCACCATTCATGTAGATGGCATAGACGCGGGCTTTACGGGCATTGTCACCATAACCACCAGCACGCTTGATGTAGTAGTTGAGCGACTCACCTTTCTTATAGTTCATGGAGATAGGGTACATCACATCACCACTGATCTTCACGATGGAGGAATACTGGGGCACAATCACTCGGTCACCTTCTCTCAACACAATATCCTCCTCACAACCAGGGGTCTTCATGGCTTTCTCCAAGTCAATAGATACAGGGAAGGAAGTACCGATATCCAGTTTCATCAGCAAGAGAGAGTCAGCACGGTTCAAGTCGAAGTTCTGATTATTACCCTGCATAGATTCTTCATAAAGAGCAATCTGCGAAGCTCTGAGGGAAGCTTCCTGCTGTTGACGCTCTTCTTCAGTCATTCTTCTTTCCATACGAGCACCTTTCGCATAACCTAACGAACTCAGTCCGCCACAGGCTTTAATCAGGTCGCTCAATCGGTAGTTCTTATTGCTCATCGCATAGGTACCTTCGAAGTTGACTGCACCAGAAATGGTCACATTCTGCTGTTCCGAATAAGATGGGCTCTTTCTCACCGCCACTTGGTCATAAGGTTTCAACGTGAAACCAGGCTGACCATCCACCACAAAGCCATCCTTCAGGGCAAACGTAAAGGTCTCTGTCATCGCCTCATTATCCACCATAGCGGTAGGGTCATCAATACGTCGATACACGTCCACCTTCACAGTAGAAGCAGCATCGGTCAGACCTCCAGCCTGAAGCACAAGATCTTCCACCGTCGTATTCTCGGCATAAGCATAAATACCTGGGAAATTCACCTCACCCGTAATATTCAAAGTCTGTTCACCGGTCATATCCAATTTACTGGGGATGAACAACACATCATTCTTACGGAGGGGGACATCTGCCACAGAACCATTCATGATACCTTTGATGTCCACAGCCAACACTTCTAAAGTCAGGTCATCCTTCTGACGATGCATCACCGCACGTGCCGTGAAAGCATCCTCACGAAGTCCTTCAGCTGCATTGACCAGCTCTCTCACCGTATTGATGTTACCATCCATCTGATACATACCACTATGGAAGACGGCACCACGAACTTCTACCATGTTCGAATAGCGTGCCACCACGCTGTCCACAAACACAGAGTCACCGTCCGTCATCGTGAAGTTGCTCCAATCAAATTCACCCACCGTGTGGATAGAGTATTCCGCACCGTCCTTACGGGTCACACGGATGCTCTTCTTATAGGCATCGCCTGTGAAACCACCTGTATAGCGAAGCAGCGTGGACAAACTTTCGTTCTTCTTCATCTCATAGAACATCGGGCGTTTCACCTTACCTCGGATGTCCACCAAGGCATCGTAAGGACCTACCACCACAACATCATTGTCGTTTAGACGCACATCGCCACTCGAATTTCCATTCAGGATATAGTCATACACATCGATGGAGGCGATGGAACGTCCTTGGCGATAGACCTTGATGTCGCGCAACGTACCGATGTCGCTGATACCACCTGCCGCATAGAGAGCATTGAAGGCTGAGGAGAGGGCACTTAGCGTGTAGGTTCCAGGCACATTCACCTCACCCAACACCTGCACTTGGATGCTTCGGGTATTGCCCACCGCAAGAGAAATCTCAGTATCAGAGTAGAACTTGCCAAGACGCGAACGCAGATAAGCCGTAGCCTCTGACACACTCATGCCGCCAATTTTGCAAGGCCCCACACCTTCTATCACCACGACACCATCGGGCGAGATCGTTTCCATGAAACTTTCCTGAGAGGCTCCCCACAGGTCAATCACCACTTCGTCACCAGCCCCCAAACGGTAGTTCGATGGAGTGGCCATATTGATAGGAGGCTCAAACGTCAACATCTGATTATTGAAAATGTTGCGTCCGAACACCTCGCTCTCATCCTTGAAAAAGTTCTGATAATAGATGAGTGAGTCGATATCCATGAACCCAATCTCGTCGTTCAGCGCCTGCTCTCGCTCCTCTTTAGTTCCATAATATCGGTTCTGTGCTCTCATCTGCGACTGAATCATGTACTGATTCCGCTTCTGATTCGGTTCAGCCTTTTCCTGCTTCTCCTGACGCTGACGCAAGCGCGACTGTTGCTGCCCCCTTCCCAACAAGTCCTGGGCGCCCAGATTTTCCTGTTCAGCCTGAACCTTCTTGCGGATACGGCGCAATTGGTCTGTTGTCACACCACGCTGCAAAAGTTTGGTCACAATCTGCTGCTGGGTCGCCCCCTTCTCTTGTTCCTGCTGCACATATTTAATCACTTGCTCGTCAGACATAGACTGAGCGGATGCTGACACAGCAAGGATTGAAAGTCCCAAAGTAAAAAGAAGTTTCCTAAGATTAAACATCTTCATGATGATGGTATAGTGATTTAGATATTAAACAATGTTTTGAAAATAATCTTGGCATCCATCCACAGGCTTCTGTTCCGCAGATAATCCAAATCCATATCGAGTCTCCGCAACATCTTCTCCATCGTGTCTGTATAGCCGTTCTCGATAGTCGCCAATGAGGTGACACCAGGCATTGACTGATATAGGAGCTGATAGTCGGGATTATGTTCCATGATTTTGTCGATGAAATATAGACGTTCAGGACGGTAGCCAACGAAAGACATATCGCCTTTCAGCACGTTCCAAATCTGAGGAAGTTCGTCCAGATGATGCTTGCGCAAGACCTTCCCAAACTCTGTCAGGCGAGGGTCATCATCCTGCTCCAACTGAGGTATGCCATCTTTCTCGGCATCCACCACCATCGTACGGAACTTATATATCTTAAAAGGCTTTCCACCCTTCCCGATGCGCTCTTGACTATAAATGACCGGTCCAGACCCATCCATCTTCTGCCTCACATATATATACAAATAAATAGGAGACAGCACCACCATCAGCAGTATTGCTCCCATGACATCTCCCACACGTTTCAACGCCCGCTCAAGCCCGTTCATTCCATCTATATTGGATGTCTTTTTGTCTAAACCCATCTGTTCATTACTTTATTCCGTATATACTTGTATAACGAAATTCTTTCACATTTATTATACTAATTTTTACAAAAATCGGGCAAAGTTATAAAGAATTTATGAATAAACGATGTCAATACAGAGATTTTTCCTAATTTCGCACTCAGAAAATTCTATTCTAACTCAAAAACAAACATGAAAGAAAGACTTTTAGCACTCACCATGCTGTGTTGGGGCATCGGAGCCTCGGCACAAAACATCTCCCAGGAAATGCTCACACGATTTGCTAAGGAGAACCCCATTTCAGGCAGTCAACGAGCCATCAAGAACGCATTGGCGGCAGGTCCCGTGTCAGCACTGGCACTCAACCAAGACAACCAAGTAGAGCAGAACACCTACTTCTCCAATTCCGTACCCTCCAAGGGCATCACCGACCAAGAATCCTCCGGACGTTGCTGGCTCTTCACGGGCATGAACATGCTGCGTGCCAAGATGATCAAGGAGCAGCATCTGCCCAGCATGGAGTTTTCGCAGAACTATCTTTTCTTCTACGATCAGTTAGAGAAGGCAAATCTCTTCCTGCAGGCCATCATCGACACCCGTAAGAAGCCGATGGACGATCAGACCGTCATGTGGCTTTTCCAAAATCCATTGTCCGATGGCGGTACCTTCACAGGTGTGGCAGACCTTGTGGCAAAGTACGGACTTGTGCCCAAGGGAGTGATGCCTGAGACTTACACATCCAACAACACCAGCCAGTTCACCCAGTTCCTCAAGCGCAAACTCCGTGAGGATGCACTCGCCCTCCGTGCCGATGCCAAGGTTACCGACAAGACCTTGCAGGAACAGAAGGAGAAGTTCCTCTCTGAGATTTACCACATGCTCACCCTCGGTCTCGGAACACCCGTCACCGAGTTCACTTGGGCACCCAAGGATAGTGACGGACGTACCGTCTATCCACCCAAGACATACACGCCCCGTTCCTTCTACGAGGAGTTCATCAACCTCGACCTCCAGAACGACTACATCATGCTGATGAACGACCCCACTCGCGACTATTGGAAGACCTACGAGATTCAGTATGATCGCCACACTTACGACGGTCACAACTGGCTCTATCTCAATGTGCCGATGGATGACATCAAGCAAGCTGCCATCGCCTCCATCAAGGACAGCACCATGATGTACTTCTCCTGCGATGTCTCCAAGTTCCTCGACCGTAAACGTGGCATCGCCGACCTCCGCAACTTTGATTTCGATGCCATTTTCGGCGTTCATTTCGGCATGGACAAGGCGCAGCGCATCCGTTCGTTCGACTCCGGTTCCACCCATGCTATGACCCTCAAGGCCGTTGACCTTGACGAGGCAGGCAAGCCCGTTAAGTGGGAGGTGGAGAATTCATGGGGAGCCAGCAACGGACACCAAGGTCACATCATCATGACCGACGAGTGGTTCGACAACTACATGTTCCGTCTCGTCATCCACAAGAAATACGCATCCGAGAAAATTCTCCAGGCCTGCAAGCAGAAGCCCACTCTCCTGCCCTGCTGGGATCCTATGTTCAGTTCTGAGGAATAACAACAAGCCAAGCCTCAGAAGGAGGCAAAGGAGCAAAAAACGTACAAATAATCCCATGACAATAGTAGAACGATTTTTGAATTATGTCGCCTTCGACACCCAATCATCGGAGGAGACCAACACAACGCCTTCCACCGAGAAGCAACGCATCTTTGCCCAATATCTGAAAGAAGAGCTCATCCGCGAGGGGCTGCAAGATGTCGTGCTCGACGACCTCGGCTACCTCTATGCCACCCTGCCCGCCAACACCGACTGGCCCGTGCCCACCATCGGCTTCATTGCCCACATGGACACCAGTCCCGATGCCTCCGGACAGAATGTCAAGCCTCACATCGTCCACAACTATGACGGCACCGACATCACCCTCTCCCCAGGCATCATCACCTCCGTCGAGAAGTTTCCTGAACTCCTTGATCACGTGGGTGAAGACCTCATCGTGACCGACGGCACGACCCTGCTCGGAGCCGATGACAAGGCTGGTATTGCCGAGATAGTGCAGGCGATGGTTCACCTATCCCAGCATCCGGAGATACCTCATGGCACCATCCGCGTCGGCTTCAATCCCGACGAGGAAATCGGTCTCGGAGCCCATCACTTCGATGTGGAGCGCTTCGGATGTGAGTTCGCCTACACGATGGATGGCAGCGAGGTGGGCGAAATAGAATTCGAGAACTTCAACGCCGCTTCCGCCAAGATTACCATCAACGGATGCTCCGTCCATCCTGGCTATGCGAAGGGTAAGATGGTCAACGCTGCCCGCATCGCCACCGAACTCGTCAGCATGCTCCCTGCCGACGAGACTCCAGAGACGACTGAGGGTTACGAGGGCTTCTTCCACCTCACCAGCATCAGCGGCAGCTGCGAGCGTTCCCAACTTTCCCTCATCATCCGCGACCACGACCAAGAATACTTCGTGAGCCGCAAAACAGAATTGCTCGAAATTGTCGAGGCCATCAACGAAAAGTATGGCGCTGGTGTCGCCACTCTCGAACTCAAGGACCAATATTACAACATGCGTGAAATGGTAGAACCCAAGATGTACATTATCGACATCGCCCGTCAGGCCATGACTGAGGCAGGCATCACACCTCGCATCAAAGCCATCCGAGGTGGCACCGACGGCGCCCAACTCTCTTTCCGAGGACTCCCCTGCCCCAACCTCTTCGCAGGCGGCCTCAACTTCCACGGTCCCCACGAGTTCCTCCCCGTGCAGAGTATGGAGCGCGCCATGCAAACCATCATTAACATCTGCCGACTGACTGTCGAAGGTGGATGAAGGAATCTTAATCCATCGTCATTAAAGACTTATGAAAGTAATTCTGTTAAAGAAGGCACGTTATTCTCCCCTTTCACACTCACATGGCAGGGGAAATTCTCCATAATGGTGGGTTATTCTGAGATAAGGCAGGGTTATTCTGAAATAAGGCAAGGTTATTCTGAAATAAGGATGGGTTATTTTGAGATAAGGTTCAGTTGATGCTACAAAGGTATACCACATGGTAATTGGGTAATTTGCCATTATGCCATGGCAAATTATAGACAGATAACAGCGAATCGCCCGCCTGCAAGAAGCAAGCGGGCGATCGTCAAGAAGTGGGTCGGCCATCGTCAAGAAGCGGGTCGGCCATCGTCAAGAAGCGGGTCAACCATCGTCAAGAAGGAACAATCAATGCGAGGTAGAAAACAATGCATCATCCTCATCAAGATCATCTTCTTCGTCATCGTCGAAATCGAAGTCGAAGTCGCCAAAGAAGGCGGGCTGGATGAACTCGTCGAGGTCGCGACGTTCCTTTTTGGTGGGTCGACCTGTGCCACGTGCCCGACCAACGAATCCG